>CAYGQP010000318.1:0-2408 GCA_964352115.1 uncultured Micavibrio sp.
TCAGTATTTTTTTTGCATATGCTTTTACGAGTGCTTCTTTGAGGTTAGACTCTATACGATCTTATCCTGGTGTGTGTTTGTTGAGCTTTTTGAGTAAAGGAAAAGTTCTCGCAATCTGGTCAAATAATTCCCAACCAATTCGACCCAATTCTTCCTCTGACTCTAAATCCAATGCAACCTGCACGCCCCAACGTTCATTTAGATCTTTTTCTAATTCTGTTAAGGAACGGTTGTTCTGTTCGTTTTTGCGAATGATCGGGCGTATTTGTGCGTATGCTTCCGCAGTGTGAGCATAGACATATTTGGCATTTGTTAAACTGGGGAACTCTAATCCGTGTAGGATATAATCAACGCCATATGCAAAGGCTGCCTCTGGATCGCTACCATTTGCAAGGGATTTCAGTTTGTTGTTTCGTTCGCGAACAAGTTTGTCATCAATGCCAGTTGTTGGGCCGATATTTGCTATTGCGATAAATAAACGATTACGATCTTTTGCCATGATATTTAGTCCCCACTTTTTATGTCATTTTATTGATTTCATAATTAAAGACTGTGGTTATACATAAAAAATTGAGCGGCATGCAAGAAAAAATTCTTTTCTTTGAGGCTTCACAAAGGCATTTCAAACACTTATCTTAGTATGGAATATTTTCAAAAGGCATTTATTCCATGGCTGAATTTACACTCCCTCAAAATTCCAAAATCACCAAGGGTGAGGTGATTAACGTCGCCAATGGCGCGACCCGCAAGAAGACGTTCAAGGTCTATCGCTGGAGCCCGGATGATGACAATAACCCGCGTTTGGATGAATATACGATTGATCTCGACAAATGCGGGCCGATGGTTCTGGACGCGCTTTTGTATATCAAGAACGAGGTTGATAGCACTTTAACGCTGCGCCGGTCCTGCCGCGAGGGGATTTGCGGTTCCTGCGCGATGAATATTGATGGCACGAATACGCTGGCGTGTACGAAGGCGATTGATGATATCAAGGGTGATGCTAAGGTCACGCCGTTGCCGCATATGCCGGTCGTGAAGGATCTGGTGCCGGATCTGAACCATGTTTATGCGCAATATGCGTCGATTGAGCCATGGCTGAAGACCGATACAGCGGCCCCTAACCGTGAACGACTTCAGAGCGAAGAAGATTCAACATTGCTGAATGGGGATGATGGTCATGGCCCGGCCGGCTGTATCTTGTGTTTCTGTTGTTCGACGTCCTGCCCATCGTATTGGTGGAATGGTGATCGTTTCCTTGGTCCCGCTATTTTGCTTCAGGCCTATCGCTGGATTGCCGATAGCCGCGATGAATATACGGGGGAGCGTCTTGATCAACTCGAAGACCCGTTTAAGCTCTATCGTTGCCATACGATCATGAACTGCACAAATACCTGTCCTAAAGGCTTGAATCCAGCGCAAGCGATTGCTGAGATCAAGAAGCTGATGGTTGCGAGAAGGTAACCGTTTCAGGAACTTCCAAAATTTTTACCCGGCTTGTTTCACCGCGGACAATTTTGATAGATGATTTTGGGATTTTCCATTCTTTGGCCAGTAAATCGATCAGGGCTTTGTTGGCTTTGCCCTTTTCCGGGATGCCGGTCACTGAGACTTTAAGGGTTTTATCGCCGAATAAATCTTCCTCCCAGCCTTGAATTTCGTTCTTTTTTGCGCCGGGCGTGAGCTTGATAGTGATTTTTTTCGACATGCCCTCAGATTAGAGCATTAAAATTCGTCTTTGAAGCGAATTCGAGTTTCGCAATTGGCCTGGTACATCTGAATATATCCCTTTTGGCTAAGTGTAATGATTTGCTGGCACGAGGATGTGCCCTCAACGGGGACTTGTTGTATGTCATCTGTTCCGGCAACCATATCCATCATTCCGCTCTCTTCGCCAATGGTTTGCACTGTGGCCTTGCGCTTGTCTGATGAAATTTTGATGGAGCGAATACGCACAGTGTTCTCGTAATCGGACATTGTGTGGGCGCCCTGACCAATATTGTTGATGAAATCACTTTTATTCAGCGTTAATGAGGTTTCCTGTGTTGGAAAGCCCGGAATGTCAAACTGCATGATGCTTTTGAATCGTGCATCTTCATGGAGATGGCGGTTCAGGAATGCTTGAACTTTTTCAATGTTTTCGAGTGATTTCCCGGCGGCAATTTCTGAAGTTTTTTCGATGAATTGCTCAATGTTTTTTTCATTGAGTTCTTTTGCTTTTTGAGCCTGAGCATGAGGTGTTGTGGCCATAAATGCGATGGTGCACAGGCTAAAACCCCATAAAAGCGAAAATGTACGCGTTGTCGTGTTCATATTGATGATAATGCCCAAATCCCGTTGAAGTCCCTGTAAGCCCCTGATATGACTGCTTTATCATTTTTATATTATTTTTGTAACCTCTAGTATTGTGA
>CAYGQP010000319.1:0-2390 GCA_964352115.1 uncultured Micavibrio sp.
CGTCCTTGCTGCTATGGGATTTGGCAATAAAAAACTCTTCCCCGCCGGACCATTACGGCAAACGCATGATGCTGGGCGCGAAGGAGCAGACCCTTTTATTTTAATTGGCGAGGATCATCGCAAAATTCTCAAAACGCTGCCCGTTGACACCCCTGTTTTTCGGGCACATCTTCGTGTAAATGAGCAACGTATTCCAGATAAAAGCCGCCGATATATAGCATTTGCCGGGCTTGGATACCCGCAAAAGTTTTTCAACACCCTTAAGGAATACGATTATCAGCTTATACAAACCAAGGGCTTTCCAGATCATCACGCCTACACACCAGAAGATTTGGAAAAACTATACAAGGTTGCCATTGAGATGAATGCCGAGCTTCTGACCACGGAAAAAGATTTCATGCGCCTGCCCGCCGAATTCAAAGAACGCGTTCAAACTCTCCCTGTCTATTTATCGTTTGAAAATGAGCCCGTGGTTCTGGATTTTTTAAAAAACAAACTTAAAGCCAAAACATCTAAAAAGTCATGAAACACCTGTTTTATATCATTGAGGTGATTGTTCTTTATATCTTGCTCGGGGTATTCAAAATCCTTCCCCTTGATACTGCTTCAGCCCTTGGCGGATGGATTGGCCGCGTATTTGGCCCCATCTTTGGCGGCGAAAAAAAAGCCCGCAAAAACCTTGAGCGTGCATTTCCCGATTTACCCAAAACTGAGCATGACAAAATTCTGCGCGGCATGTGGGATCATTTAGGCCGCGTCTTCGCCGAATATCCGCATTTGCGCAAAATCGGTGCCGTGCGCGTGACTGTAAAAGGGGGAGATATCCTCTCAAACGTCCTAAGCGGCGACCAGGGAGGCGCATTCTGCGGTGGTCATTTGGGGAATTGGGAATCCAATGTTGCTTTTTTATGGATGCAACATAATGTGCCAACACACATCACGTACCGTGCGCTCAATAATCCATACGCAGACCGGCTTTTGTCCCGCATCAGAACATTTAATGGCAAAATGCCGGCCTACCCCAAATCCCGCGAAAGCGGCAAGCACCTTATTCAAGCGCTGAAGGACAAACAATTTCTTGGTATTCTCATTGACCAAAAATACAACGAAGGCATCGCTGTGCCGTTTTTCGGTCAACCCGCCATGACCAACCCTGTGTTTGTGCAACTCACGCAGAAATATAAGGCCCCCCTGGTCATGATCCGCTCCAAAAGGCTCAAAGGTGCAAACTTTGAGCTGACGATCCACCCGCCTCTCGATTTATTTGATGAAGGTAACAAACCCCTGCCCCTTGAGGATGTCATGGGAAATGCCCATACTCTTCTCGAAAACTGGATCAAGGACACACCGCAGCAATGGCTTTGGCTTCACAGACGTTGGGATTCTAAAGCTTTAAAACAACCGTAAAAAAAACCTTAAGGAATAACCACATGAGCACACATTACGATTACTTCGTCATTGGCGCAGGATCAGGTGGCGTAAGGTCTGCCCGCATCGCCTCCGGTTACGGCGCAAACGTGGGCATCGCGGAAAAAAGCAAACTGGGCGGCACATGCGTCAATCTGGGCTGTGTGCCAAAAAAGATCAT
Organism: uncultured Micavibrio sp.; assembly: GCA_964352115.1. Lineage (GTDB taxonomy): Bacteria > Pseudomonadota > Alphaproteobacteria > Micavibrionales > Micavibrionaceae > CAYGQP01. Next base: position 1,589 of record CAYGQP010000319.1, read on the forward strand.
GGCCTATGGCGGTGAATATGGACGTCACTTCGAGGACGCAAAGGGCTATGGCTGGAGCGTAAACAATATATCGTTCGACTGGAACACCCTGATCAAGAACAAAAATGAACGCATTGATGGCATTAACAGTTTCTTTGAAACCATGCTAGCGGATGCCAAGGTGAATTTACATCGCGGTGAAGCGAAGTTTATCGATGAAAATACGATCGAGATGGAAGACGAGAAAATTACCGCCGATCGTTTTCTCATAGCCACTGGAGGTCGCCCAAAAGCACTAGACATTCCCGGCGCGCAATTCATGGCCAGATCGGATGACTTTTTCTACTGGCCCACCCCACCCAAAAAAGCCGTTATTGTTGGTGGTGGATATGTGGCTGTTGAATTTGCAAACATCCTGCGCGGCATTGGATGTGAGGTTACTCTCCTTTATCACGATGATCTTTTCCTAAGAAGCTTTGATCAGGAAATTCGAGAAGCCCTCGCAGACTCCATGAGAAATGACGGCGTTGAACTTTGCTTCAACTGCTCAATCACCAAGGTGGAAAAACATGGCGATACATACAAAGTCTTCACAGCCGAGGGGCACGAATATGAATGTGACCTCCCCATTTTAGCCGTGGGCCGCAGACCAAACACAGATGGCATAGGCCTAGAACAGGCCAATGTTGATCTGAACGAAAAAGAACAGATTATTATTGATAAAGACTACCAAACCTCAAATCCCAAAATTTTTGCCGTGGGCGATGTCACAGACACCTATCACCTTACGCCTGTCGCGATTGCAGAGGGCCATGTTCTTGCC
>CAYGQP010000320.1:0-2389 GCA_964352115.1 uncultured Micavibrio sp.
CGCGATTTCACGGGTTGCAAGCGCCAAATGATCGCGCTCATAGGGCTGCGTCACCGAATGTAGATCAACAACACCATAAAGGCACTCGCTGCCCGGCTCATCCTGCAATGTCACCCAGTTTTTCAGTGCACCCAGATAATTCCCCAAATGTAGATGGGACGTCGGTTGCATGCATGATAAAATTCGTTTCATTGGCGTTCTTCTATTATAGATCAAAGTTAAAGTCGTATTGTCTCGTATCGCCGTTATTGTGAATCAGCACAAGTAAATTTTCATCGCGGTTTGCCATTATGGATTCTTCCGGATCAACAATAATTCTTTTATTCCCTAGCTGGGCAACAACATCATATTCATCCTCGCGGTTTAAAAAAGTAAATCCATCTTCTCTGTACCTTTCTACCGCAGATTTAAAATCAGCGCTCACATCTTCTATTCTCATAACCGCCTTATTACTTCTTTTTTAAATATTTTTTTATATCACTAAGCTTTACCGCGCCCAGTCCTGTAAGAGCCAAACCATAAAGCCCCGCTCCACCAAGCACCAAAACAATAAGCGCAACAATTTGTTCAATCACGCTCCCCTGAACCCAGAATTGGAGCGCGGAGGCTGCATAATACAATCCTGCGGCCATGATGCAAGACGCAAGAATAATCCGTGGCCATATCCGCTTAAATCGGTCATCAAAGGTTGCGGCCTCATGCCCCTTCAGAGCCTGAATGTGCATAATAAACTGCATCCAGGCTGTAAGGCCTGTCGCAAGCGCAATTCCAGCAACACCCATATACCAGATCAGTATGAGGCTCATGATGATGTTGGTGATTGTTGCGGCGATCGAGATTTTGACCGGAGTCTTTGTATCCTGCCTTGCCCAATGCGCCGTCGAAAAAACCTTGATCGCGATATAGGCTGGCAGACCGATCGCATAACAAGACAGAACAACCGCTGTGACTTTTGTGTCAGAGGCCTCGAAAGCCCCGCGCTCGAACAAAACAGAAATCAACGTTTCTGGCATAACGGCCAGCGCTGCGGCAGCGGGAAGCGCCAAAATAAGGCAAAACTCCAGCGCGCGGTTAAAGAGATCACGCGATTCCTGCACATCGCCCTTGGCCATAGAACGGCTGAGCATCGGCAGGAGTGCGGTACCGACGGCAATACCAACAACGCCCAGCGGCAATTGATTGAGACGGTCTGCGTAATACAGGTATGAAATCGACCCCGTATCGAGAAATGAGGCAATGATCAAATCCGCAAACAGGTTAATATGCATCACGCCCGCACCAATCACGCCCGGCCCCATGAGCTTCAAGACGCGTATGATTTTTGGGTCATTAAATTTAGGCGCTCTTAATTTGAGGTGCAAACCTCGGTAGCGCGCGGCCTCCCACAGCCAGACAAGCTGGATCACGCCAGCAGCGGCAATCCCCCACGCCAGCGCATGGCCAGGCGTTTCAAAGGCGTTCGCCCACAAAAGCGCGGCAATCAGGCAGACATTAAAGAGCACAGGGGCGAAGGCAAAGGGCGCGAAACGATCATGCGTGTTTAACACCCCGCCCATAAGCGCCGTCAGCGACATAAAGAGCAGATACGGGAATGTGATGCGTGAGAGATCTACAGCAAGCTCATAGCGCTCCCCGCCGCCTTCAAACCCCGGCGCAACCCCGTAGACCATCCACGGCATTGCCAACAGAGCCAGCACCGTAAACGCAAAAAGCCCGCAGAGCATGACCATAAAGGCGTTACTGGCGAAGTTGCGCGCTTCTTCGTCGCCCTCCCGTTCAATGGTTTCGGAATATATGGGCACGAAGGAGACGCTAAAAGCGCCCTCGGCCGTGACGCGGCGGAAAAAATTCGGGAGCTTCAGGGCAACGAAAAACGCATCAGAAACCGGCCCCGCCCCTAAAATTGCAGCCGTGAGAATATCACGGGTGAATCCGGCAATACGGGACAATCCCGTTAAACCGGCGACCGTCATCATGGCTTTGGCAAGTTTCATGGATGAGTTTTAACAGGAAGATATGGCGAAAGGAAGATCTTCCAATCTGTTATGCATCCTGTTAAACACATTTACATGTCACAAAACACGCATCAAAACGCCGCAGAGAATCCCGAACGCACATCATTTGGTGAACAAAACGTTACGCCGGAGGAAAAAACCGGTTTAGTGCGCGGTGTATTTGATTCCGTTGCCCCTAAATATGATGTCATGAATGATTTCATGTCAGGCGGCCTCCACCGTTTGTGGAAAGATCGCCTGATTCGTCAAATTCGTCCGCGCGCTGGACAGAAATTTCTCGATGTCGCCGGAGGAACGGGTGATATAGCATTTCGCCTTCGCAAAAGAGCCGGATCATCGGCCGATATTACGGTGTTTGACCTTAACGAACATAT
>CAYGQP010000321.1:0-2377 GCA_964352115.1 uncultured Micavibrio sp.
TTGATACAGCAGCCTCAAACCCTGACTTTTCAACACTGGTTGCGGCTGTAAAGGCGGCTGATCTTGTTGATGCCCTTAAAGGTGACGGGCCGTTGACCGTTTTCGCGCCAACAAACGAAGCCTTTGCTGCCCTGCCAGAAGGCACGCTTGATGATCTATTGAAGCCAGAAAACAAATCAAAACTTCAGGATATTCTGAAGTATCATGTTGTACCGGGCAAGATTATGGCAAGTGACATCGCATCAGGCGAAAGCGAAGTTCCAACCCTTCAGGGTGCAACAGCCCAGGTCATTAATGCCGATGGCGGTGTTACAATTGACGGCGCAAACATAGTTACAACCGATCTGGAAACATCAAACGGCGTTATTCACGTAATTGATGCGGTTATTCTCCCAGAATAATCAAAAGCCTATTTCAATTCGATAAGGGACACATTAAGCTTTGATGTGTCCCTTATTTTTTTGTGAATTCATATGACCGAACCGCTTTTAAAAATCAAAAATCTTGACGTCAGCTTTAAAACCGCCGATGGCACGTTTCAGGCCGTGAAGGACGCATCATTTGAAATTCATAAGGGCCAAACAGTCGCGCTCGTCGGTGAATCTGGCTCTGGCAAATCTGTCACGGCGATGTCTATAACGCAACTTCTGCCCTACCCCAGAGCGCAGCATAGCGAAAAAAGCTCAATCAAATTTAATGATGAGGAACTCGTCGGCAAACCGGAAAACTACATGCGCAAAGTGCGCGGCCAAAAAATCGGCATGATTTTTCAGGAACCCCAAAGCGCATTAAATCCTCTCCACACCATAGAGAAACAAATCGGCGAAGTTTTATTTCTGCACCAAAATATGGATAAAAATGCTGCACAAAAACGCATCCTTGAATTAATGGATCTTGTAGGGCTGTCTAAAATGAAAGACCGCCTGAACGCCTACCCACACGAGCTATCAGGAGGCCAGCGCCAGCGCGTCATGATAGCCATGGCCCTTGCAAACAACCCGGACCTGCTGATTGCGGACGAACCGACAACCGCACTTGATGTTACAATTCAGGCTCAAATATTGGAATTGCTGCAGGATTTGAAAGATCGACTGGACATGTCACTACTGCTGATTACGCATGATCTTACGATTGTTGAGAAAATGTCTGATTACGTCTGCGTCATGCAAAAAGGCGTCATTGTTGAGCAAAATGAAACGCACAAAATTTTTGAAAAACCGCAGCATGATTATACAAAAATGCTTCTGTCAGCCCAACCTAAAGGCCAAGCCAACGCTGTAAATGATGACGCCCCTACTGTTATGAAGGGCAAAGACATCAAAATACACTTCCCAAAGAAAAAGAATTTTTTTGGCGCAACAACAGAATGGGTGAAGGCCGTAGATCGCATCAATATCAGCGTTCGTCGCGGTCAAACCGTAGGGGTTGTTGGCGAGTCGGGCTCAGGGAAAACAACACTAGGCCTTGGATTGCTTCGCCTGCTTCACGCCAAGGGCACAATAGAATTCGATGGGCGTGAAATTTCAAAATTTAATCGCAAGCAAATGCGTGATCTTCGGGAGGACATGCAAATTGTCTTCCAGGACCCTTTTAGCTCCCTCTCTCCGCGTTTATCGGTCGCACAAATCATAGCCGAAGGATTAGATATTCATCGCAAACATCTCAGCAAGCAGGAACGTGAATCCCTTGTGATTAAAGCGCTTGAGGATGTTGATATGGACCCCGAAACACGCCACCGTTATCCGCATGAATTTTCCGGAGGCCAGCGCCAACGTATTTCGATCGCCCGCGCCATGGTTCTGGAGCCTAAATTTGTTGTTCTGGACGAGCCAACATCCGCCCTTGATCTATCTGTTCAGCCCCAAATCGTAGACCTTTTAAGAGGGCTTCAGGAACGCCACAACCTTGCTTATATGTTCATAAGCCACGACTTGCGTGTCGTGAAAGCCATGGCTCATAGCCTGATTGTTATGAAGGATGGTAAGGTCGTGGAGGCTGGATCAGCAGAAGAAATCTTCAACAATCCCCAACGTCAATACACCAAAACACTTCTAGAGGCCGCGCTTAATCTCAAAACAGTTAAAAGCGCCTAACCACACCCAAAAACCTAGACGTTAGGTAGCAGGCACGCATTTTTTGTAATCCTTCGCGTCAACGCGGTTCCAAATTTGCGTCTTTCCAAACAGAGAAACACCAACATACCCGCGCAACTTCAATGTGCCATCTTCTTTTAATTTGATATCGGCATCATACGTATCGCCCTCATCGGCCTTATAGATTTTTCCATCTTCCCAATCATCCATTTTGCCTGGCTCATCCTGCTCAAAACCCCACAGAATTTTTAACCCGCACATCGGCGTGTTGCGTTTGGTTTCAT
>CAYGQP010000322.1:0-2373 GCA_964352115.1 uncultured Micavibrio sp.
ATTTTTTATGAAGTAGATATTTATGGTGAAGAAGTTAAGCTCATCCTTATTCTTCTTGGTGCATGTGCCCTGTTTTTTACGGTTTATCTCGGTTTTATTAATTTCAGATTTTTCAAACATGCGATTGATATTGCGCGGGGAAAGTATTCCGAGAGCAAAGACGGTGAGATCACGCCGTTTCAGGCGCTTGCGACGTCCTTGTCCGGGACGGTTGGTTTGGGCAATATTGGCGGCGTGGCGGTTGCGGTTTCGCTTGGTGGTCCTGGCGCCGTGTTTTGGATGGTTATTCTTGGTTTTCTTGCGATGTCCTCAAAATTTGCCGAGGTGATGCTTGGGGTGAAATACCGCGTTCGTGCTTCTACAGATCACCCGGATGAATTTTCCGGCGGACCGATGTATTATCTGCCTTATGCGTTTGAGCGTTACAATATTCCTTATCTCGGTAAAATATTTGCTGCAATTTTTGCGTTTTTCTGTATTTGCGGCGCGATTGGCGGCGGGAATATGTATCAGGCTAATCAGGCAACTGAACAGCTTCAGGCCGCCTTTGGGTTTGAGGGCGGTGGCTGGATTGTTGGAATTGTGATCGCATTGATGGTGGGCGCTGTTATTATTGGCGGATTACGATCAATTGCTTCGATTGCTTCAAAGCTTGTTCCGGCCATGGGCGGTTTGTATTTGTTGATCGGTATCATTGTTATCGGTATGAATTATGCACGTATTCCAGACGGTTTGGTCACGATCTTCCAGCAAGCGTTCAATCCTGACGCGGGCTATGGGGCAGCGCTTGGTGTATTCCTCATTGGTCTTCAGCGCGCGGCGTTTTCGAACGAAGCCGGGCTTGGGTCGGCGGCGATTGTTCACGCGACGGCCAAAACGGATTCCCACGTTAGGCAGGGCATGGTTGGCATGCTGGGGCCGTTTATTGATACGATTATTATCTGCAGCGTGACTGCACTTGTGATTGTCATGACGGGCGCATACGAAGAGGGAACCGGTATTGAGGGTGTTCAATTGACATCACGCGCCATGGAATCTGCAATTCCAGGTGCGCAATATTTTCTTGCCGTCATTGTGTTTTTGTTTGCGTTTTCGACGCTGATTACATGGTCATATTATGGTTTAAAAGGTCTGACTTATCTGTTTGGTGATAAAGACTATATTGTCATTTCGTTTAAGATTTTTTATTGCATGTGTGTTGTCGTTGGCGCCTCGGCGAAGCTTGGTAATCTGATTGATTTCAGCGATGCGATGATCCTGTCCATGGCTATTCCGAACATCATTGGTTTGTTGCTTTTTGCCCCTGAAATCAGACGCGATGTGAAGGCCTATATTCAGGACCTCAAAGCCGAAAAATCATAGTGTAAATTTTATCCACAGGCGCTAAATTCAACGTTTTCAGCCTTTTGACTTAAGCTTTTGCACATTCACAAAATTCTTTCAAAAAACGGTCTTGCAACGACGTTTATTGCGTGGCTAAATCTGAGCCTATTCACACACACACACAATATTAATTTTCCCTTATATATCCGTTGTATATATGAGGGTTTAGAAGGAGCTTTTGAATGTCCGATCCGGCTGCAATTCAGGATGAAGAAAACAAAAAAGATCAGAATGACCAACAGGCACAAGATGGTCAAAAGTCTTCTCAAACACGTCAGGATGCGATGTCCCCAGATTTAGGGCCGGACGTTAGAGCGCAAAAAACAGATGAGCTTCGCGGAAAGCTCTCTGCCTTGGGTAGTTCACTTCAGATTAAGCCAACATCTTTTCCAAAGCCGGAAGAAGGCGTTGTTGAGACATCTCCGTCAACGGAAAAGGAGGCGCAGATTTCTGAAGACCCTCTTACTGCATTGAGTGGATCAGGCACAGATGCTGAGGTGCGCATGGATCCCGAAGAAAACACGGAAGAGTTTGAGGGGTCATTTGACGATGGTGATGAGCAGGATGATATAGATCAACGTTTACGTATTCTTGAGGGAACACAGGTCCCCATGAGCGAAACGCCAATCATCCTTAAAACGCTATATGCTGCGGGTGTTGTATTTACAATTTGCTGGATCAGTTTTTGTGTGTCTTATGCGCTTACATCAGAGCAAAGCGTTTATGCGCCGCATGAGCTTGGTGCTCTTTTGGCCGGAATCTTTGCCCCGCCAGCTTTATTTTGGATCATGATTTCATCGATGCATCGCCGCGCGGATGTAAATCAGTATGCTTCTGCCCTTCGTTCAGAATTACAGGCTCTGATTTTCCCTTCTGAGGAAACGGGCAATATGATTAATAAAGATGTGCAGCGCTTGGTGAAGGAAGCTGGTGAAGTTTGGGCAGCGTCTCGCGCTGTTTTGAAGTCTCTTGCGCGTGCTCGTCAGGGGC
>CAYGQP010000323.1:0-2352 GCA_964352115.1 uncultured Micavibrio sp.
ATTTGCCAGAACCCACGTTTTGTCGAACGGAATAACGGCCCATGCAATCAACGATAAAGCAAAGAGCATCATCGGCGCGAGCAAGAATACACCGCGGTTTGCCTGGCTCGGAATAATTGTTTCCTTGGAAAAAAGCTTGATGCCGTCCGCAATGGGCTGGAGCAATCCAAACGGGCCAACCGTCATCGGGCCCTGACGACGTTGCATTGCCCCCATAACTTTACGCTCGGCGTAGGTAAGATAGGCAACAGATAGCAAGACCCCGCCAACAATCAACGCGATATGTAATAGCGTCCACGCCGTCCAGATTCCGTATATTTCCCAAAGCTCTATCATTACCTTTATGTTTTAGCATTGCTTAGAGAAAGTGTATAGGACCTATGCACATCAAAATGTTAAAAGATGCACAGAATAGCGCGCTGTTTTTTTTGCTGAAGCGGGATAATTATTTTTTTTAAGTTTTATAGTGAAAAATTCTTTGAAATATGTTGATATCGTTCCATTCATTTCAAAAAATTGAATGCCAAACGCATATACAAAGGAGTTTTTCTTATGCTATTGAACCGCACATCTATTCTAAGCCTCGCCGTTGCCGGCCTTGTTGCTTTTTCTGTTCCTGCTTTTGCAGAGCAATCTGACACATATGGCGAGCAAGCGACTGAAACCATGAACAAAACAGCTCAGGACGCTGCCGAAATGGCCCCAGCTGCTGGGTCATATGAAACAATTACGTCAACTACGACAACATTCGAAGCAGAAGACGAATATGATCCTGCGATTGAATCAGACGATCACCCGATCAAGAAATCAAAGCGTGGCCGCTTTGGTGGACACAGCGTTAACGAATAATCATTTAAGCATTCTACTAGAAACCGGCCTTTATTGAGGCCGGTTTTTTTTATGCGACTTTCTTAACCAAAGTTTATATGCACAAAAAAACGCGATTGCAGGAACAATAAAACCTAATGGCAGAAACGCGATATTGCTCTTGTCTGGCATATTCATCAGAGCCGGAAGCATTCTTATTAATGTGAACGAAGAAAACAAAACAAAAAGAATTTTTACATTGTAAGAGGCCTGGCCAAGAGAAATGCTTGCAACCACATAAGCTCCTGTAAAGTAAGCCATAAATTGGGCACACAATTTTAGAATAGAAACCATCACAACACTCAAATGATCGTACACTATAATGGGTTCGCTGGTTTCTGTTTTAAATCCCGTATTTTCGAATGACATAATATAGGGTTGCAACAAAGATACGGCATATTCTCCGATGAACATCCCCAGCCATATTATAAAAAGACTTAGTATTTGAGCTTTAATATTAATTCTTTTCGCAAAATTCATGCCGCTTGCTTTTTGTTTTGGATGAATTGGCCAATATCAGGTTTGAAGTAATTTGGCCCCTTTAGAATTTTGCCATCTTCTTCACGGACGATCGGTTTTCCGTCTTCGCCAAGCTTGCTCATATTGGAGCTGTGGACTTCATCAAAGGCAGCCTGCTTGACGGCATGAAGGCCGAATGACAGATAGGCGCCGTCCAGCACATACTGGATATCGGTCAGAGCATCCAGAACCTCGACTATATCGCCCGCCTCAAGTGCTTCCTGCAATTCTTCGACTTCTTCGGCCAAAAGATTGATACGGAGTTTATTGGTTTTCTCATCGGAAATGTTAGGCGCATGCTCAACAGGCAGACCATAGGTTTCATGAAATTCTTTGACGGCTTGAAGAGTTGATTTCGTCATTATTCTGCAGCCTCCAATAGCTTCTCTGTTTGTGCTGTAAATTCAGCGCTACACGCCTTCATCGAATCCGATGCACGGCAAATGGCATTATTGAGATAGAAGTTTTTGACCGGATTTACAAACGTCACCTTATCCAGCTTGCCTTTTTTACCATACTTCTTCTCCGCTGCTGGTTTGATCTGGTCAAATTCTACAAGATGCGGAAACTCCGCCGCTATGCGCTCACGCAGCTGCAGCGGTGTGTCATAGGGAAGCGCCTGCCCTAAAGCCTCAGACACGGCGCGCAAAATTTTCCAGTCCTCGCGTGCCTCGCCCGGCGGGAAGGATGCTTGTTTGGCAGCCTGAGGGCGACCTTCGGTATTCACATAGATGCCATCCTTTTCGGTGTAGGCCGCGCCGGGCAGAATTACATCGGCCCGCGCCGCGCCATGATCCCCGTGGTGGCCCTGATAAACAACAAAGGTCTGCCAGCCAATTTGGCCACGCGCATCAAATTCATCTGCGCCGATCATGTATAACGCCTTGATTGAGCCATCCTTTGTGCCATCAACCATTTCAGTAAAGCTTTTGCCCCCCGCTGCGGGTGAGAAACCAACCTCAAGCG
>CAYGQP010000324.1:0-2338 GCA_964352115.1 uncultured Micavibrio sp.
TTGGATTTTTACCGAATGTTTGGTCGATGGCTTTGCCGCCGAGTTTAATTGCGCCCCTTGCGCCGACAATAGCGGCGCCGATTTTAATGGCGACTTGACCACCTTTCGTCTGGCTGGCCTTGTTGTAGATGCCTTTCAGGCCATCCCAACCACGTCCGACGAGACCTGTTCCAAAGGCTGCAGCTTGGACGAAGTTGTCCTCGCCGTTTGGCCCCCAGCCAAGAACACGGCCAGTCATGCGGACCATGCTGTCGGCTGATTCCGCTAGAGGAATGTCTGTGAACAGGCGGCGATCTGGATCGGAGCCACCGCCATTGTTTGAACCGTTTCCGTTGTTTCTGGCTTTTTCTAATGCAGCTTGTCTGGTTTGTTCGGCTGCAATAGCTCCGGGTGATCTGTCATCGCTTAGGCTGGTGTCAGCTTTGTCCGCTGTCTTTTCCTGTGTTGGGTCATTGGGGTCGGTATAACGAACCTGTGAGCCATCTGCGCTTATGTACATGGTTTGGACATCTGTGTCCGGTGTGCCGTCGCCATTGGTGTCAATCTTGATGGTTTGTGTAAGAGGGATCCACATAGGAATGTTTCCGCCTGGCGCGCCTGTTGAGCCGCCGCCTGCTGGAGGTGTACCACTTGCTGGAGGTGAGCCACTTGCAGGTGTTTCTCCGCCTACTGGTGTTCTTCCATTGCCAAATCCTTCACGAGGGCCGCTTGGCTGTTCTCCGCCTTCGCGCTCTGCGCGAGCCGCTTCTGCTTCTGCTGCTGCGATTTCTGCATCAATGCGCGCTTGTTGCGTTGCTGCGATCGCAAGGAGAGCGGCTGGTGTTTCAGGATAGGCCGCACGAAGTTCTGTGAGGTTAAGGTCGCCCTCCAAGATGCCTTCTGCGAGGCTGTCCAAAAATTCATGATGGCTCCCTAATGCGGTAATGTTTGCTTTGAATGCATCGCTATTGATTAATGCTGCTGTTTCCGGGCTAAATTCACCGTCCTCTAAAGCTCTTATGCGGGCGTTATCAAGCCAGATCTGGGTATCCGTAGGGCCACTAAGCAGAGCAGCTATTAGCGCTGGTCCTTCCAAGTCTAGTAATTCATCACGAATAGGGTTGTTTTCACCCTCTAGGCCAGGAATTGTTGCGACGACGTCTTCAAAGGCTGAATCAATGTGTTCTTGGTTAGGGTTGTCCATGATGCTATTGAAGATTGCATAGCCTGTCATTCCCCACGCTGCGGCGATCCCAACACCTAAGAATTTCATTTTTGCGCCTTCACCTCGCACAATCATGGTCCCAGGCAGTGCATATTTTGTACCATACCATAAGGGGCCACGAATATTCTGCCATCCGCCTTTTACGAGGTATCCTACTGGGTCTGTTACAAAAGCAGTGCTGCGTCTGTGTACTTGCTGCAATAGAGTAGTGGCGGTGTTTCTTAAAGCGCCCTGTCCCGCTTCCGAGCGAGCGTTTATACCAAAATCATTTTTCCACGGGCGCCAGTAGTATTGCCAGGCACCGGCCTGATCTTCTAGTTGTACGGGCGTTGCACCATAAATGTGACGGATAATTCTTTCTTGAAATAGGTTTCTGCCTGCCCTGGCAATCATCTCTCTTCCTGGCGTTGCTAGGGGAAGAATTTTTTCTTTAATCTGGCCTGTATTTGGCGGATCGGCTTTACGAGCTAAAATTGCTGTTTCTGTATTTGTGCCTCTGTAACGAAATGAATCTCTAATTTCATAGCTCTTTTTCGCCCACCATTCTCTTGCGCGTCTTTCTCGGATGGGGCCTCCACCTCCCAGATTTTTTGTGTCTGCATGATGGCTAAGATGATCTACCCAATAAGCATAATGGGGATCAGTTGTGTAACGCTCCGACTTTTTCATCTCAGCGATGTAGCCTCGTGGAAAAGATGCAATTTCATTTTTTGCGTCTTTTCCCATTCTAAACCCAAGGTTTCTCTGTAAATAGACTGCTTCGTGGTCCATGTTTGACCCTGCAAATTCCTCCATACGAGTTACCCAGTCTTGGTTGGCAGTTGCAGGCCAATTCACTTTAGTGACCTTTCCGTCCTCGCTTTTCTCTGCTAGCCCAAGATATTCAGTCTCTCCGTTTTCCCATGTTTTTTCTAGGTTAATGTCTGAAGCTCCTCCTGGTACACGCGACCGATGTGGGTTGTAATAACCAACGTCAATAGAGCGTTCCAAAGCCTGATAAACTTGCTCAGGCTCAGCTTTTTCTAAATTTGAGTTTTTCAGGGCATCTACCGAATGGTGATTCATGCGCCGCTCTGCGTCATTGGCAAGCCACAAAATGCGATCCATGAAATGTTCCGGCGCTCTCGTATCTGA
>CAYGQP010000325.1:0-1902 GCA_964352115.1 uncultured Micavibrio sp.
GTTCCTTGACCGTCTGTGTACACATATCCTCGCGTTTGAGGGAGAGAGCCACGTTGAATGGTTCGAAGGCAATTATCAGGATTATGAGGAAGATTATAAACGCCGCAAGGGCATTGATGCCGAACAACCGCACCGGATTAAGTATAAGCCCTTAAGAGCAGCTTAGTTCATTTAAGTTTATTCCAAACTTGCACCCCTACATAAAAAATGTCATTATTTACATAATACATAAAGTGTGGCTTTAAGATCGTCTAAACTTAATATACTAGGCACGGGGGTAAATATGTTCAGGCTATTTTTTATTTTTTCAATTCTTTTGTCTTTTACGGTAGCGGGGTTTAACACCACAAATGCTTTTGCAAAAGACACATCATTAGAATCCCAACCACAGAGCGTAATGGAAGATTTTATGTCCTACATTGAAGAAGCTATTGAGGGAGGGGTATTAGAAATTATTCTTGAGGATCCTAATGAATACGAATCTGAATCTAACACAAACGATTTGATTACAGAAGATACAGACGGCATAGAGGAAAACGAAGAATATCCCTATTGTGTAGAAGCAGACAACTACGGTGAACTCTGCTGCAAAAAACCCCACAATGAATTAGATAATGGAAATGAATGCTTATTTAAACCAAGCTCGCACATCACTCTGCCATTAAAATCTATGCGAAATATTAAAATCATATGCAGAGAGCGTTTCAACGGCGTATGCGTCAGATGGCAATATTTTGCTGGGCCCATCGTAGGCTGCGCAGTTTACAAAAAAGATGGCCCCCCTCCGCACTACAGATTGAGCTGTTTAAAGCTGGACTTTGATCCCCGTTACTATTTTGAAGAGCGCGAAGATGGAACTTATATCTGCGCACGTAAAAATTCAAAAGAAGAATGGAACTGTGTAAAGATAGACGAAGATGCCCCCTTCTACTTGCCATTTCTTCCGGGCTACCCTGAACATCTTATGGATGAAGAAGATGAGGAAATACTTACTCCCATTCAGGACAGTGAACCATCAGAAACTAATCAGACTGTTCAATAATTTCTCTTACTCAATATAAGAAAATGGCCCAGCCCCCGGGCCATTTTTTTGTGCGCTAACAATTTTGGTCTATTTCAATTGCAAAAGAGTTTGAGAGCAATAAGATAACTTGTTTACTTAACTGCCCAAAATTCGCATTTGTCCACTTATTAATGGTAAAATTTATAAATAAGGAAAAATTTACTAAAATTTTAAGTATTTAAGCGGTAGACTGGTAATATAGGTAGGTGAGCATTTCGTGAGCGGCGTAAGCACCAAAAAAGTAGTTAAATATGTTGCACTTCCGGGGATTTTGCCTCGGATGAAGGGCTTTTTGAGCAGTGGATTTGGCTTCATTGCCTTCATGATGGCCAATATTTACAATATTGTTCGTCTTATTCCCAATGACCATGCCTATTTACAGGCCAAAAACATTGGAAAATTCGGTATTCAGCAAGTGGTGGCACAGGCGGCTAACAACCTTGTTTTTTCACGTAAAAATCTCGATCAGATCCTCATATTCTTCACGTTATTGGCCGGTATGGCTATATTGGTGCTGCAATTCGCCCTCATCATCATTGCGCTAGTTTTGCCGCAAGCCTTCGCGCAGTCTATGTTCATTACCCCCGCGACGACCACGGCCGAGCATTCATTAGATATCGCCTTCATATTACTGGACAAAGTTTTTGGCGTGCCCGAATTTTTCTGTGCTGGCAATGGTGGATCACAATGCACAGACGTGTTGCTCAATGGAAATAGTTTCCAAAGAACGCCTTTTCACATTGCCCTGCATGAAATGCTGCGGTTTTACTCCACCGGAATGTTGATGATTGGCACTTTGATTTTCCTCTATTTCGTTGTCGTTCTTGTTGGTGAAACAG
>CAYGQP010000325.1:1912-2333 GCA_964352115.1 uncultured Micavibrio sp.
ATCCGGGACACCATTTGGACAGCGCTTTCAAAATATCTGGGTGCCTATTCGATTGGTCGTGGCGCTTGGTTTGCTGGTGCCCATTAATTACGGATTAAATAGCGCACAGTTTATCACATTATTCGCCGCGAAAACGGGGTCCAGCATGGCGACCAATGGGTGGAACCAGTTCAACCGTTCTATTTCGGAGCGCGCAGGCACAGAGAATCATACCTTATTTCCTGGTGGGATGAATGATAAAGCCCTTAATCCCACGGGGGAGCGGGAAACGCTGCTTGCCATACCCCAGCCGCCGGATATTTCATCATTGGTCCAATTCATGTCAACTGTTCATGCCTGTGCATATGTTGATTGGCGTACATATAATGAGCCAAACAGCAAGCCATATAGTGAGGATCCAGACAGACTAAACACCATTCCC
>CAYGQP010000326.1:0-2331 GCA_964352115.1 uncultured Micavibrio sp.
ATGTAGACGAAATAAACTTAATGCCCTCAACCCCGGAAATACGATCTTCGATGACCTCGGTAATACGCGTCTCCACCACGTTCGCGGCTGCGCCAGGATAGGTGGTATCCACTGACACCACAGGTGGATCGATATCAGGATATTCCCGCAAAGATAACTTGGTGAAGGACACAATGCCGAACGCGATTAACAAAAGCGAGAGGACAGAAGCAAAAACTGGCCGCGTCACCGAGACATCAGAAAGGATCATTTATGGCTCCTTATCAGATTTTACGGGTGTTTGCTTGAGCAATTCATCAAGGGGGGCATCTTCGGTTTCTTCAGCGCGAATGCTGATCTCTGCCCCATCGCGTAATTTCACAGTGCCATGGACAACAATTTGATCGCCTTCCTTTACACCAGAGAGGACCTCAATCGTACCGGGTTTGCGCGCACCAAGTGTAACTTCAGTTTGTTTGGCAATCATTTTTCCTTCAGCCTGGGCCACGACATAAACATAGTTTTTATCGGATCGCTTAATCAGAGCCTCCTCAGGAATCAAAAGCGCACGGCGCGGGTTTTTGTAAAGATCAATGCTCATAAGAAGGCCAGGCTTTAAAACGCCATCAACATTGGGCACGATCGCCCGAACCTTAACCGTCCGCGTGACGGGATCAATTTGGGTGTTTACGGTTCTGACTGCCCCTTTAAATTCTCGCGCCCCAAAGGCATCAACAGTCCCGCTGATCGGCAATCCAGGTTTCAAAGTCTCCAGAAAGACCGAAGGCACATCAAAATCAACCTTGATCTGGCTCAAATCATCAATCGTGGTGATCATATCGCCTGGCTGAACCAGTGTGCCAACACTCATCTCGCGCAAGCCTAAAACACCGTCAAAAGGCGCCGTAATCTCATAGCTTTCTAGTCTCGCCTTTATCGCTTCGGTGGCAGCCTGCGCTTGTTTCAGCTCCGCTTGCCTTTCTTGTAGCGTAGCCTTTGGCAAAGCGCTATTTCCGCTCAGGCCCTTAGCACGATTATATGAAGTCTGGGTTTCTGCCGTTAAAGCTTCCGAAGCGCGAAGCTCTGCCTCTTCTTGGGTTTTATCAAGCGTCACGAGAAGATCGCCCTGCTTAACCTCTTGTCCATCCTCAAAATGGATGGCTGTGATTTTCTCGGATCTATCTGCTGTAATCACAACGCTTTCATTGGCTTTTGTGGTACCCAGCGCCTCAACCTGATCAGCAAAATCACCCAGAACAACCGGTGATACAATCACGGCCGTCGGCCCACTTGGCCCACCTCTTTGCGCAAAAGAAGACGATGAGAAGCTCACCAAAAAAAATAAAAGTAAAAAATAACCAAACTTTTTCATAAAGACTTCTCCGTATACCATGCACAGCAGGCGCTATACATTTTTATCATTTCTTTTAAATAGTGTATACGGCCACGATAGGAAGACCCTTCGCTATTAATTTTGAAAATCAATGGATTACACACAGGATCAGTGAGGTGCCAATTCACACCACCCGTCAATGTATCCATCTCGCCGCCTGAAATGCTGGCGCCGGCATCATTCAGGTCTTTGTTGTCATATCTTGCGACGACTTCCCATGCACCCATACCCCATTTCGTGAAACACTTGTATCAAAATATTCCCCCTGAAAGCTATGTGGACCAAATACAGCAGCCGGATTAGAAGCAAAAAATGAGCAAAGAATTAACAAAAAATGATCAATTTTTCTGACATGTTTCCTATGTTCAAGTTAGCCAAACTTCCCGGCAATATAATCTTTTGTTTGTTCATGAGCAGGGTCGTTGAAAATTTGATCCGTTGGCCCGGCTTCGATTATTTTGCCCAAATGAAAGAAGGCCGTATAATCCGACACACGCTCGGCCTGTTGCATAGAATGGGTAATAATCACAATTGTAAAACGTTTCTCAAGCTCTTTGATCAACTCCTCAATTCGTGCTGTAGCAATTGGGTCAAGCGCCGAACATGGTTCATCCATGAGAATGACTTCCGGCTCTGTGGCGATTGCGCGCGCAATACATAAACGCTGCTGTTGCCCACCCGAAAGCGAAGTACCCGGTGACAGCAGTCGATCAGCAACCTCATCCCAAAGACCAACGCGCGTCAATGTTTTTTCAACCAGATCATCAAGCTCTGCCTTGCTCTTCGTTAATTTATGGATTTTTGGACCATACGCCACATTCTCGTAAATGGATTTAGGAAACGGGTTTGGTTTTTGAAAGACCATACCGACCTTTTGACGCAAAAGAATGGTATCAACATTGTCTTTAGAATTATTAAACCCATCTAAACGCACCTTACCGGTGACACGGCATCCATCG
>CAYGQP010000327.1:0-2315 GCA_964352115.1 uncultured Micavibrio sp.
TTTTATAAAGCTCCTGGGTCAAGTGACTTTCCCAGATGGAATCTCTTCCGAACTTTTCCCCCATAAACATCTGAAGCAAAAGCTCACGAATTGGCTCCAGTGTCGCATAAGGGATTAAAATCTCAACGCGCCCACCGCGATCACCCATATCAACGCGCAGCCGCGCGAGAACACAAGCATTTCCACTTTGTGAAATTGTTGCAAAACGGGGATTGGTCTCTACCCGGTCCAATGAAAAACTGACAGGAGATAATGGATCAAAAGCCGATGAGAGATCACCGAGCGTCACCTGAACCATGCGCTCCACCAGTTTACTCTCAATTGTCGTATAAGGGCGACCCTCTACACGAATGGATGGCGTCCCTTTTCGGCCACCAAGCAGCACATCAACAATGGAATAAATCAGTGCACTATCCGTGGTAAGAAGGCCCATATTATCCCATTCTTCGGCCTTAAACACCGACAGCATCGCAGGAAGCGGGATGGAGTTCATGTAATCCCCGAAGCGAACCGTAGACACCTGATCCAAACTAACCTCAACGTTATCCGTTGTCAGGTTACGCAATGATGTAGACATCAGGCGAACAAGACGATCGAACACGATATCGAGCATCGGCAGACGTTCATAATTCACCATTGCGGAATTAATTAGGGCCATCACGCCGGACGTCTCACCGCCCATCGCACCATCATCATCAAACCCCAGAAGGGAATCAATTTCTTCCTGATTGAGTATCCGCGTTCCGCCGCCCTCATCATCAACACCGTCAAATTCAGGCAAAGCATCGCCGTCGGCCGGAACTTGCGCAGCATCGCCATCGGCCCCAGCGGAATCGCCATCTTCGGCCATGTTTTCCCACTCCTCCATCATGGCCTTTTCTTCGTCGCTCATTTGATCGACTTCTGTATCACTCATGGTTGGTCCTCATTCCGATCTTTAAGGGCCTTTTTTAAGTCCAAAATCTTGTTTTTTCCATTCATCCTACGCACATACGCAAGATTCATACCTTTTTCCCCATTATAGCACTATTGTATAAGAATTTCCTGAAACAGCACATCTTTAACCTCTACGGGGGCGGCGGCTTGATTTACGCGCCACAAAAGCTCTGTTTGTAAACGATAAATTCCGGCAGACCCCCGGAGATCTTTTACGCGCAATTCCCGCAAATATGTTTGAAACTGATCAACAACGCGCGGGATCACAGCCTCAACTGCGGCCACATCGGATGGTTTTTTCATCTCTAATTGAACCGTCAAACGTAAAAATCGTGGTGTTCCATCATCAGAATTTAAATTCACAAGCATTGTAGGAATTTCAAGAAACGCGCTATTCCCTCCGCCGTGGCCATCGCCATGTCCGTCGCCATGATCATCCCCATGGTCCTCGGCCGCCGCATGCTCCTCGCCGTGGCCCTCTTCACCTTCAACATGTTCCTCAGCGGACCCACCGAGCATACTGTCCAACATACCGGACATGTACAGCCCACCACCAATTCCAATCAGGATCAATAGCGGTAAAACCACAAAAAGAATAATTTTTTTGGCATCAAAACCACCCGCAGACTCACCATCCTCGCCCTCTTCACCGTCAAGCCCCTCTTCATTTTCACTCGTTGGTTCCTGATCTTCAGTATCTTCGTCAGCCATAATTTTAATATCCGTTTTTGATTAAATTGAAATGTGAAGGGCACGCAGATATTCAAGTGCGCGTTATTACACCTGAATTAAAACATAATTCTAACGTGTCCACAGCATAAAATAAATGCGAACCCCCAAAATATACCCACAAGGCCCAACGGCAATTTTTTCCGAACACTTGCCCTTTTCAGCCTCTTTCTTCCGGTAATTAAGGAATAGGCACTTTTTTCAAACAAATATTAAGCATTTGATTTTAATAAGATTTTTCAATTGGCACAGCGCGTGCAATTACAACCACGAATAAATAGTCCTCGTGAAGAGGCAAACGTAAATAGAAAACATGAGAGCAAACAACTCTTATGGGTAAGGAATTGACCGATGGAAAATAGCATCTATCTCGGCCTGTCGAGACAAATGACGCTCATGCAGAACCTCAATGTGGTCTCGCAAAACGTAGCCAACGTAAATACGCCTGGATACCGTGCGCAAAACATGATGTTCGAAGAATTTCTGTCCGATCCCCGCGGCGCAGATGATGAGCTGTCTTTTGTTTATGACGCGAAACAATATCAAAATACGGACCCCGGCAGCGTCGAATACACCAGCAACCCCCTTGATGTTGCTCTCGAAGGCCCCGGCTTTTTTAACATCGCCGGTCCTGGTGGTGACATTGTATA
>CAYGQP010000328.1:0-2299 GCA_964352115.1 uncultured Micavibrio sp.
CCCTCACGCTTGCTTTTTGCGTATTTCGATTTCGATTTGTCGATGCCAAGCGCCGAAATATGAACAAAACGGCTTACTTTTTGTTTTTTGCAGGCGCTGGCAATATTCGCGGGGATATCAACGTGCGCTTTTTGAAAGGTTCTGCGTTTTCCCTTTTCAAACAAGATACCAATACAGTTTACAACGACATCAGCATCTTTAACGGCCGCTTTAATGCTCTCAGCATCGCTGTAATTACAGCCAAAGGGCACAACCTGCCCAACAACGCCGCAGGGGCGAAGAAAATATGCGCTCTCTGGGATGCGCGTTGCGACCTTTATTGTATAGCCCAGTGCGGCCAATTCCCGCACGATCTGCGTACCAATAAACCCGGTGCCGCCGAAAACTGTTGCGATTTTTTGTTTTGTGCTCATGCCTGTGACCGTATACCTTAAGAATTAAGACATAACAAATATGGCGGGGAACTGCGCTAAAGTCCAGCCGTTTGCTTATGTAACCTTTGTAAGTTTAATAACGAATATAGAGATTATGATGAAAAACTTTGCTTTATTTTTGGCGTTGGTCAGCGTTTTTGCCCTTTGGGGCCAGGCTATACAAGCGCAGTTTGGCTCCTTGGATGTTGAGGAAAGCACGGTTCCTGTTGTTGTGGAACTATACACATCCCAAAGCTGTTCCTCCTGTCCGCCTGCTGATAAAATCTTACATGACCTTTCGCAGCAAAAAAACATCATTGCATTGTCTTGCCACGTTACCTATTGGAATTACCTGCATTGGAAGGACACGCAAAGTCAGGAGTTTTGTACTGAGCGTCAACGCGCCTTCGCAAATGCTCGAGGCACCGGGCGTGTTTACACACCACAAATGGTGATTAACGCCGAAACTGAATTCGTCGGCTCCCGCAAGGGCGAGGCCAGTAGCGTCATAAATCGCGCAATCAGAGAAGAAAAGGTGAAGCCCATCACGATATCAAAAGATGACAATAAGCTCAGCTTTGATTTACCAAACGTGGCGCCCGGCAAATACGGTGTATGGGTTTTTGGGTACAAAGACAAACATACACAAAATATCCCCTCCGGAGAAAATAAGGGCAAAACAGTCACCTATGTAAATTCAGCACAACATCAGCATTTTGCAGGGGATTGGGACGGCACAGCGGTGTCGATGGATGTCGATATTCCACAGAACGTAGATATTGATGGATTTGTGGTCATTGCCCAGAGCGAAAAATACGGCCCTGTGGTTGCCGCAGGACAGTCCGGTTCATAGTCCAAATATTTAGCTCTTCTGAACGAAGCTATCCATGACGCGCTTTTGGCCGGAGGTTTCGAAATTAATATCCAGCTTGTGACCATCGATATTCACAATCATTCCATAGCCGAATTTATCATGAAACACGCGATCGCCCCGCGCGAAAATTGTCCCATCGGCGCTTCTGGTTTTACGCTCATGGGGCGATACGCGCTTTTCCGCTGGCTTAAACCCGGAGGAGTCCCAATGAGACGACCGTCCGGTCTGATAGGTGCCCGTTTCGCTACTGGCCTCAACATGATCCGCCGGAAGCTCATCAACAAAGCGAGAGGGAATGGCGTTGATCCAATTGCCGTACATTTGACGATTTGACGCAAAGGAGATATGCGCTTTCTTACGTGCGCGGGTTATGCCGACATAGGCGAGGCGGCGTTCCTCCTCTAAGCCCTTAATGCCGTTTTCATCCATAGTGCGCTGTGACGGAAATAATCCTTCCTCCCACCCTGCAAGAAAAACCGAATCAAATTCCAGACCCTTAGCGCCGTGCAGCGTCATAATCGATACATATTCACCGCCGCTGTTGTCCTGATTTTCCAGCACCAGCGCCACATGTTCCAGGAATTGTGCCATCGATTCAAAGGCCGCCATACCGGCAATCAGTTCCTTCAGGTTTTCCACACGCCCTGGGGCTTCGGGGGTTTTATCCATTTGCCACATTTGCAAGTATCCCGATTCCTCTAGGATTTGCGCTGCAAGCTCAGGATGCGCCATTGTATCAACCAAAGAGCGCCAGCGCGCAAAATCATCGAGAATCTTCATCAACGTGGTTTTTTGCTTCGGCTTGAGCTCGTCTGTTTGCGTGAGATCCATAATCGCGTCATGCAGCGGGATCGCGTGCGCCCGGCCAAAGGCATAGAGGGTTTGCACAGTCGCATCGCCTATACCCCGTTTGGGCTTGTTGATAATGCGCTCCAGCGCCAAATCATCGGCCGGTTGCATCACTACGCGGAAATAAGCCAGCGCATCGCGGATTTCCATGCGTTCATAGAAC
>CAYGQP010000329.1:0-2271 GCA_964352115.1 uncultured Micavibrio sp.
GTCCAGCGTGATGTCTAAATCCGCAGTTCCACCAACTTTTGTAATGTCAAATTCCTGAGTTTGATTTAGCGGCTCGTCCTTCACATAGTCAAAAACATTTGCCAATGGCCCAACAAGCGTGGTTTCAATATGTGCTACTCCGGCATCCTTTTCGATGATGTTGCTGAATTCGATATCGCCGCGCTTGATCTCCAGGCCGCCAATTGTTCCGCCCGTAACCTTGATATCCAGGCTTTCTGTGGCATAAATGAACCGACCGGAACCGCTGCCATTGATCACTGGCTTAAGCGGCGCACGATAATTTGCGCTCAGGCCTTCAAACGTGAACCCGGCAATAAGGTCCGTAAAATCAAAATCCCAGCCTTGATCTCCGTTCAAAAGCTCAATGTTTGTCTGAGCGTATATATCGCTGAACTGCCCATCGCTGAGCTTTTCCAAAATCCATTCGGCGCTGCGATCATTTTCCAGCGGTTTGGGCCATAGGGGGGCAATTTGTTCATGCGCAAGGGCATTAATTTCAATTCGAACCGGGCCTTGAATTATCTTGCGATCAATATCTAAATTGGTTTTAGCCTTTATGCTGACATCGCGGGCTGTGATACCAAGCCCTATGACTTCAAGCACAGCTTCCTTTTCGTTATCCTCATAAGCCAAATCGAGATACATATCAGAATACGCCAGCGGCTCTTCATATACCTCGGGAATATTGATTTCCCCGCGATCTGAAAAAACATAAGCCCGGGCAGAAAGGGGCTTAAGACTGGGATCGAAATAGGCGTTCACCTCGGCGTTTAACGGAATATTTTGATCTGCAAAAGGCCGAAGTTCAGGCACCTTTTTCGCAACGCGCTTTGGATCAAAGTTGTTCAATGCGGCCTGGGCCTGAACATGTTTCGTATCCCAGAATACAAAGAATTTGGCCTGAATATTCGACTGACCGTTCTCATCCTCTGGCAATTCTATATTTAAACGGCCGTTTATGCCCTCCTCAGCGCTCTGGAGATTGATATCAACATCTTGTAGATACCAAGACTGCCGCAGCGCTCTATCCTCCACAGACACGCGGGCATCGATGATATCAAAAGCCTCCAGATCAGCCAGCGGCGATGAGGCGTTACGATCATTTGGGCTGGCGATGTAATTAAGGATACTTTCCGTGATTTGAGTCTGGTCTTCAAATTTATTGTTCGTAAATGGCCCATATTCAGCATCTTTACCACCCAGACCAACATCAAATTTGCCATCTTGCGCCCGAATAAGATGAAGGCTTGGACTTTCCAAAACGAGAGCGACAGGCGAGAGCTTTCCAAGAAGTAGGCGTGCAGGGTTAAGCCCTAGACCGGCCTCGCTGACTGAAATTACAACCTCATTCTCGTTATTTAAAACCTCTACACCCTCTACACCTAGCAAGATTGGGCCGGTGTATTCAGGCCAGTGCAAAACCACATTGCCCAAAGATGCATAAAGACCAGTGCCAGAATCCGTCAAACCGGCCTCAATATATGACTTTGCGTAATTGATGCTGATTGGCCCCGCGCCTAATCGCCAAACGAATGTGGCCACAAAAATAACCGGCACAATCGCCAAAGCCGCAAGGATTTTAAAGCAAAGAACCCATGTGCGTTTTTCTTGTCTTGTATCGTCTTTTGTCACAAAAAGGAGCGCTCCGGAGGCAGTGTTGAGTGGGTATTTGACCCTTTAATTTTAACGTAGATTGATCCACTTGACCACATGGGCGTATATACTAAGTGATGTTTACCCCAATATTTAACGCACAAAGAGGAAAATATGTCAGACCTTCAAATTGGAAACCCCGCACCGGACTTTACACTGCCCACCGATGGAAACGGTACATTTAAACTTTCAGACCACAAGGGGAAAAAGGTTGTTATTTTTTTCTACCCCAAGGATGACACGCCGGGGTGCACAAAGGAAGCCTGCGGGTTTAGTGAAAACCTGAGTGTGTTTAATAAGTTGAACACAACCATCATTGGTATCTCTAAGGATACCGTTGCAAAACATGATAAATTCAAAGCCAAATATGATTTGAAATTCCCACTCGGCAGTGACGAGGACGGCAAGGTTCTTGAGGCTTATGGCGCATGGAAAGAAAAATCGATGTATGGCAAAACATTCATGGGCATTGAGCGATCAACATTCCTGATCGATGAAGACGGCAAGATCGCGCAAATCTGGCGCAAGGTTAAGGTCAAAGACCATGTTGATGCCGTAAAGGCCGCTGCTGAAGACCTAGCACAAGCCGCTTAGAGA
>CAYGQP010000330.1:0-2261 GCA_964352115.1 uncultured Micavibrio sp.
GCTCAATTTGTGCTCAAAGACCTCTTTGGGGCATATTTGTGCGCTTGCAAGAGGCGCTGCTGGGGCTATTGGCAATGATACAGGCCCTATGCATCTCATTGCCGCAACAGGGTGTCCCAGCCTGTCGTTATTTTCCGGGAAAAGTGATCCTGTCAAACACTGTCCGAAGGGCAGTAATGTTCAAGTTCTTCAAGAAGGTGTCCTTGAAAATTTACGCGTAGATGATGTTTTGGCGCGCTTCCGTCCGCGCGAGGAGCCAAAGGCGCAGTCGTTAGCAACACATTAAAATTTATTCAGGGTCGCACTGACCGGAAATGCCCTCGGGGGTATAAATATCATATAAGCATTTCAAAACATGCTCCGTTGCGGAGCAATTCAGAGAATAATAAATTGTTTGGGCATCCCGGCGGGTATCAACTAATCCATCGCGCCGCAAGCGGGCCAAGTGCTGAGAGAGCGCTGACTGACTTAATCCAACGATTTTTTCCAGATCCCCGACATTCTTCTCCCCCGCGTGCAAGGCGCAGACGATCGTTAAGCGCTTTTCATTTGAGAGGGCTTTCAATAGATTCACGGCGACGTTTACGTTGTCCTCAACGTCCTTGACATTCATATCTGACATTTAAGCTCAAGTTCCCCTAAAATAAATAAATAAACTATAAGTTACTATAATATACCGAACTCAATTACGCTTAATAAGCAAAAACAATAACTTTTGGTTAGGTTTGTCAAGAATTTTTAATCAAAAAACGCGCTGAAAGCCGCGCTTTCTTTATATTACGATGCTCTTAAGTATAAAAAAGCACAAATTTTATGGTTACTTAGGCCCGAAAGTAGCTTTTTTTCTTTTTTTACTACAAAACAGCCAAAAATGTGATGTTTTTTATTAGATTTTCCTTATAAAACAAAAAAATTGTTTTTATTTTCTCTGCTGAAGCTCTTTTTAGATATCTCCGAATTTCGAATTGCGATTTTTTTTGACTGTGTTTAGATTTAAATATGAGTGAGCTTAGTCGTCGTGGTCTTATGTATGTTATGTCTTCCCCTTCTGGTGCTGGGAAAACAACAATCACGCGTGCTCTGCTCAAAAACAACCCCGACACTGTTATTTCCATTTCCGCAACAACGCGCCAGCGCAGGGCCGGAGAGGTGCACGGACAGGATTACTTCTTTGTATCGCTAGAAGAATTTGATTCCATGGTTGAAAATGGTGAAATGCTTGAGCATGCAAAGGTGTTTGACCATTATTACGGCACGCCCCGAGCGCCCGTTGAAGAAGCGCTTAATGGCAGTAAAGACGTCATATTCGATATTGATTGGCAAGGCGCGCAGCAATTGAAATCCATTGCAGAGGAAGACCTGGTCACTGTATTTGTTTTACCGCCATCGCGAGGGGAGCTTGAAAAGCGCCTTAGAAATCGTTCTCTTGATACCCGGGAAACCCAAGAACAAATTCGGGACCGCATGTCAAAAGCAACGTCTGAAATTTCGCATTACATGGAATACGATTACGTTATTGTGAATACAAATATTGACGAAGCCATCATTAAAGCACAGAAAATTCTAGAAGGTGAGCGCCTGAAGCGCCGAAGAACAAAAGGGCTCGCCAATTTTGTACGCGGTCTTATGGACGGCCTTTAGATCAAGAATTTCCGATGTGCTGCGCTAATTTAACGAAGTCAGATATCTCCAGATTTTCAGCGCGCTTTGTTTCATCAATACCCAGTTTATCTATAGAATCCTTATAAGCCTTAAGTGATGAACGGATCATTTTTCGTCGTTGCCCGAATGCGGCGGCTGTTATGGCCTCAATATCCTTAAAATCAGGTCGATCATCCGTACGCTTTTTTGGGATCAGTCTTACAACACTTGATGAAACTTTCGGGGGCGGCGTGAACGCGGATGGCGGCAGGTCATAAACAATCTGAACATCGCAAAGCCACTGCGCCAAAATACTCAGGCGGCCGTACGCTTTTTGTCCGGAAGATGCAATCAGACGCTCGGCGACTTCCTTCTGAAACATTAGTGTCATCGAAACATAGGCCTCTTCGTGATCAAAAATGTTCCTCAACCACGAAATGAGCAATGGCGTCGCGATGTTATAGGGCAGATTCGCAACAATGGCACGCGGCGAGCCACTCAAAGACTGCAGATCCGTGCCTAGCGCATCGCCATATATGATTGTTAGGCGGTGTTTTGAGGGTTCGATCAGCGGCTGTAGGGCCCTTACCGCGCGCTCATCACATAAGATTGCGGTCACA
>CAYGQP010000331.1:0-2238 GCA_964352115.1 uncultured Micavibrio sp.
ATAAACTTGAGCGCGAACTGGGTCAGCTACCGGGAAAAATCGAAAAAACTGAGGGAGAAATCGCAGCACTTTCTGAACAGCTTTCAGATGCTAATTTCTACAAATCTGACCCTGAGGGCTTTCATGAGGTGACGAAGACACTGGAAGAACAGCAAGCCAGGCTAGAGCGCTATGAGAGCCGCTGGTTGGAACTAGAAGAAATGAAACAAGAAGCACAAGGCTGATAATATTTTAAATGCGACTTGTCAGCTAGGCACAAAAACAATATTCTGCACTCACAATTCCAACAACCGATACGGATTTTATAATGGCTGATCAGCAGCTTAAAATCATTGTTGTTATGCCATGTTACAAATCGTCCAGACATGTCATGGGTGTTCTTGCAAAGATGCCTGATCTTGTGGCCAAAGTTTATTGCGTAGATGACGCATGCCCAGAAAATACTGGTAAGCACATTGAGGAAAACACCTCAGATAAGAGAGTTCAGGTGCTCTATCATAAAAAAAATCTTGGTGTTGGTGGTGCAATGATCACTGGCTATCGTCAAGCGCTTGAGGATAAAGCGGACATTGTTGTAAAAATAGACTCAGATGGTCAAATGGACCCGGCCCTGCTGCCTGTTATTATTAACCCTATTGTTCAGGGAAAGGCCGATTATACGAAGGGGAATCGTTTCTTTACACCAGAATTTCTTGAGGGCATGCCTCGCTCAAGGCTTCTTGGAAATGCTGGTCTCTCGTTTTTAAGTAAATTTTCGACAGGGTACTGGCAGATTTTTGACCCTACAAATGGTTATACTGCGATACATGCAAAGGTGCTCAATTTGTTACCTCTGGATAAAATCAACAAGGGATACTTTTTTGAGTCGGATATGTTGTTTCGCCTGGGAACACTGCGCGCGGTCGTCCTTGATATCCCGCAAAAGGCAATCTATGAAAACGAAACCAGCAATTTAAATCTGTTTAGTGCTTTTTGGATTTTTGCCGGTCATCATACTGGAAATTTTTTCAAACGCCTTGTTTATGGGTATTTTGTTCGCGACTTTCATATTGCATCACTTGAATGGCTGCTTGGTCCATTAATGCTGGTTTTCTCGATTATCTTTGGGCTCAGTGCATGGGTGCACAGCGTTCAAACAGGTGTTGAGGCGACGGCAGGAACGGTAATGCTGGCTGCGTTGCCATTTATCGCGGGGCTTCAACTCACTTTATCGGCCTTACAATTTGATATTCAAAACCAACCCAAAACGCCGATCCATAAAAAGGTTTAATGATCGTGACAGATCACCATGCTTCAGAAAAATATGCGCTTGTATCCGTAAAAGAAGGCGCAGTTTTTTTTATGATTTTTGCCACATTGCTGTTTATTTCCCACATAAAATTTGCCGATCCTATCGGATATGACTCCGACGACATGCGCTACATTAATTATGCGTTTAACATCCATGAATACGGCATCTTTGGAGTGACAACAGACGGGGATTTCTCTCAAGCGGCATCGCCAGGCAATGCCAATGCACCATTATATCTTTATTTCATTACCGGGATAATGGCATTTGATTCCGGTTTAAGCGAGACGATAAAATGCGTTTTGAATAACAGCTCTGATTTTTCACACTGTCCTCAAAACGTTCAGATCTTCTTTTTTGTACAATATGCTCTAGGTCTAGTGTCTCTGTTCTTGATCTTTTTGACGGCGCGCGTTTTTTCGCAAAAAAGATCAGTTGCATGGCTTTCCGCAATTGCGGCCTTTATGTCCATGGCCATTGTGAACTTCGCGACCATCTTTATGACCGAAATCATGATCATGCCATTATTTTTTGGTTTGGCCTTTCTGATTGCTCTCAATCTCAAAAAACCAAAACTCATGTGGATATGCGGTATGGGAATTCTTCTCGCTCTTATGACCTTAACGCGCCCTTCTTATCTCTATCTTTTTTACAGCTTTGTTTTATTGTTCATTGGAGCCGGGCTTTGGCATAGATCTCGCGAAAACACTGTAAAGCTCGCCGTTCTTATTCTGGCGTTTTGTCTGATCGTTAGCCCATGGGCATTGCGCAATAAAATGCAATTTGACAGCATTTCTCTGACGACAGGGCAATATGCTGAAATTATTTTGTCTGAACGAATATCCTATAATCAAATGAATTGGGGGGAATGGCTTGCTGCTTTTGTTTACTGGCTCCCTGATTTTGGAGATTCCCTGGCGGAAGATTTGTTCCCCGAAGAGCTATATAAG
>CAYGQP010000332.1:0-2228 GCA_964352115.1 uncultured Micavibrio sp.
CCTTCAACAGGGCCTTTCCAACGGGGGATAGCCAATTGATTTTTCCCTTGTCAACATCAGCCTCATCAACATTCACAAGCTTGACGGTAACCTCGGAATCATCCTCACGTGCATAGGTCACGGTTGCCCCGAAAAATACCCGGTCGAGATTTTGTTGACGAATGGGGTCAACGACCTCAGTGTTTTCAAGCTTTTTGGTGAGGTAGCGCACACGGCGATCAATTTCGCGCAGTCGTTTTTTGTTGTAGATGTAATCGCCATTTTCCGAGCGATCCCCATTCCCGGCGGCCCAATGGACAATCTCAACAATCTTCGGGCGTTCATCATGCAATAACCAATTGAGTTCCTTCTCCAGCACAGCGTAGCCATGCGGGGTCATGTAATGGATGGTATCTTGATCGGCGGGCGATTTTTCATTCATGCGCGTAGCGTACAAAAAACTGAGCCCGAAGGAAATAAAATCTGGACCCCGGCCGCGGGAGTTTAGCCGCTTTGTATTTAACGTATAAACAAAATATATCTCTCGCTTATGTAACAAAGCTCGCGTAGACTCATGGTGTTGTCTTTATTCAGCAACAGAAAAGAGCCACCATTCGAATTCTATTGATGTTTTTATGTGTTGTTTCTCTGGGCGGCTATGCGCAAGCGGCCACCAGTAAACAGAGGTTAAATCTCCTGTATCAGTTTTTTGAGCTGAACGAGGCTGGCTATGCGTATCATCGTCATTGCCTGAGCTCGTCAGAGGGCATCAACGACACATTTTCTGAAACACGAGACTTTGTTGTCAAAGAGTTGATCGCAGAAGCCGTGAACCAGCAACTCCATGCAAATAAGGAAAGTGCTGGCCGTAAAATGTTGGAGCTGCAATATGAGCTGCAATACAAACTGGACCGTGCCAATATGGCTGATGGGTGCTACTCCAAGAATTCAATGGTCGCCCGGGAACATTATCAAGAATTTAGCCATATGGATAAGGCAGAAATTCTGATGTTCATTGATCAGCAAGCCGCTCGACGCTGAATCGATTTCATGTCGCACTAAACTTAAAAGTTTGACATAGACTCCAAACCCTGTCATAAGTGCCGCGTCTTCTGGTCAATGCTTATGACCAAGGGCGAGAGCTTACAGAAAAAGTATCCAGTTAAATGGATACGTGAATGCAAAAGCATAAGAATATACGCCTCACTCTTTTTCCGCAAAGTTCACAAACATAAACGATGGTCAATAATGACCCAAACCCTGCACATAAATAGCAGGGTCATAACTTTGTTGCGAAACAAATAATGAAAGAAAATATAATGAAAAATTTTGAAGGCTTTGGCCTGTCCGAAATTCTAAACGAGTCCCTGTCAAAAATGGACTATAAAACCCCAACTCCCATTCAGGAACAGGCAATCCCTGTGGCGCTAAAGGGCCGTGATGTCCTTGGCACTGCTCAAACTGGAACCGGTAAAACGGCGGCCTTTAGTATTCCTCTTGTGGAGCATGTTTTGAACAACCCGCACGCCAATGCCCTGGTGTTAACACCAACACGCGAACTTGCAAAACAGGTCTTGGATGTCATTCATCAGCTTTTGGGCCGCAACAGCAAAATCAATACCGCCTTTATTATCGGCGGCGACCCGTATGGCAAGCAAAATGCGCAGCTTCGTGCACGTCCTCGTATTATCGTGGGCACGCCTGGCCGTATTAATGATCACCTTGAACGCGGCGCGATGTCGCTCAATGAAACCAGTTTCCTCGTTTTGGATGAAACGGACCGCATGCTCGATATGGGCTTTGGTGTCCAACTGGATAAAATCGTGACGTTCCTCCCGAAAAAGCGTCAGACTCTCATGTTCTCCGCAACCTTGCCGGATGGGATTATCGCATTATCATCGAAATACCTGCATAACCCAGAGCGTATCTCAATGGGAGAAACCAATGTGATCGCCAAAAACATCAAACAGGATGTGGTGCGAATTGATCAGGCCAATAAATATCAGGAAATGATACTTCAGCTGCATGACCGTAATGGCTCGGTCATCGTGTTTGTGAAAACCAAACATGGGGCTGATAAAATGGCGAAAAAACTTCGCCAAGATGGCTTTACCTCAGAGGCTTTGCACGGCGATCTTCGTCAAACGAAGCGTGAGAAGGTCATGAAAAATTTCCGTCAGAAGAACTTCCGCATTCTCATAGCAACCGATATCGCAGCCCGTGGTTTGGATGTTCCGCACATTGAGCAC
>CAYGQP010000333.1:0-2225 GCA_964352115.1 uncultured Micavibrio sp.
AAATATGGCAGGACGACCCGCAGTCGCGACCTCCGCAACCGTACTTGCGCCGGATCTGCAAATAATCAAATGCGCCGCATCCAGCTGCTCGGCAACATTATCAAAAAACGGCGCCAGATCAGCCGTGATCCCAGCCTCTTCATAGACCTTTTTTGTTTCATCCAGCTGGTCTTCTCTG
Organism: uncultured Micavibrio sp.; assembly: GCA_964352115.1. Classification (GTDB taxonomy): domain Bacteria; phylum Pseudomonadota; class Alphaproteobacteria; order Micavibrionales; family Micavibrionaceae; genus CAYGQP01. The sequence goes on from CAYGQP010000333.1 coordinate 179, forward strand.
CATTGCTGCACGACCTGCAAACGTGATTTATGCGACTGCGGCAAACTGGCCAACGCATGCGGCACAACATCGGAAAACACCTTCGCGCCCAATGATCCACCAACAACAAAAATACGCATCATGCTGGAGTCATCAATGCTCGGATATGGCTTCGTAAACAGCGCAGCGATCTCAGGGCGCACAGGATTTCCTGTAAAAACGGCGCGAATACGCTCCCCCTCATCTAGCCCCTGAACATCCGGCAGCGACAGCGCAATACGCGTGGCCTTTGGCGCAAGAAAAGCATTCGCCTTGCCAATAATGGCGTTTTGTTCGTGAATAATTGTCGGGATTTTCTGCTTTTGCGCTGCATAAACAGCCGGAACAGAAGGATAACCTCCAAACCCGACCACAAGCGACGGCTTTAACCTTTTTACCAAGCGGCGCGCGGCAAGAAAGCCAAGCCCTAAATTGATCACCCCTGATATTTTGCCAAGTACGCCAGAACCTAAAGTGCCAGAGCGCAAAACATGCAGCTTCATGCCTTGGAACATGGCTTCATATTTCTGCCCGCGTTTATCCGTCACAATCTCGACCGTATAGCCTCGTGACACAAGGTCATGCGCAAGCGCCTGCGCGGGGGTCATGTGCCCGCCCGTTCCACCTGCGCTTAAGAGAATCAATGGGGATGAAGTCATACTAATCTTTTTACTCGTTTTATCGAGGACCGCAAGGATAATCCCACTTTGGAAACTGAGCTACGCTTCGTGTAACGGGTTAACCCAAGAACAGCGCCCATCGAAAACCCAAGAGAAAGCAAAGATGACCCACCATAGCTAATAAACGGCAAGGTCATGCCCTTCGCTGGCAAAATATTCAACGACGACCCCATATGCACCAGGGCCTGAAGCCCGAACATCGTCAACAGCCCGCCAACCGCCAGCACGGCAAATAAATCCTGACTTTCCATTAAACGGCTGAATCCTCGCAATACAATAAACCCAAACAACGCAATCAGGATCAGCACAAACACCAGCCCCAACTCCTCTCCCGCAACGGAGAAAATAAAATCTGCATGCGCATCGGGCAGGTTCAATTTTACCGTTCCTTGGCCTGGGCCTGCGCCAAACACACCGCCGTTTTGAAACGCCTCCAGTGATTGACGCACCTGATAATTATCCCCGGCCTCAGGATTAAAGAATCGATCAAAACGGCTGCGCACATGGTCAAACGCAAAATACGCTATTATCAAACCGCTCACCCCTACACCTCCAAGACCAATAAGATAACGAATGGGCAACCCCGCAATCACCATCTGTGCCCCCCAAATACAGGTAATCACCAACGTCATACCTAAATCCGGCTGCATGAGCACAAGGGCGATTGTCACAAAATACAACGCCGCCGCAATCAAATTCCCGCGCAAGGGCTTTTGCGAATCCAGCTTTTCTTTCTGTTTCGCCATAAACCACGCCGCACATATAGCAAAGGCTGGCTTCACAAATTCCGACGGCTGCAGGGAAAACCCAAAGATGTGCAACCAGCGCTGCGCGCCCTTGATCTCCGCGCCAAACATCAGCACAAGAACCATGGCCACCAAACTGCCAAGAAACACCAGACTGGCCAGTCGCCAAATCATTCGCGGGCTCATAAGGGACATGGCGAACATAATACATACGGTCGGCACCAGAATAATCACATGCCGAATGAGAAAATGATAAGACCCCAAACCCAAGTGCTCCGCCACCGGCGGACTGGCCGTGGCCACCAGCACCAGACCAAACAGCATCAAAACGCCAAAACAGGCCAATAACGGACGATCGACCGTCCACCACCAGCGCGCCAATATGGATTGATCTGTTCGGGAGAATAAACTCATGATGCCGCCTTTTGAGCATCATTGATTTGCGCATAAACCAGTTTTACAAACTGCTCCCCACGGTCCTCAAAGCTTTTGAACTGATCCCAAGAGGCGCAAGCCGGGGCGAGGAGGATAGTAGCGAGGTCTGTTTTTCTATCAGATCTATCTGCCTCAATCTGCACCAGCGCATCTTTAACAGCCTGCTCC
>CAYGQP010000334.1:0-2223 GCA_964352115.1 uncultured Micavibrio sp.
TTGCAGTGGAGCGTGAATTAATGGTAACCGGTATGTTTTTATCGGCTTTTTCCTTGCCGATTAACATCGCCTTGATGTCTTCATAGGCTTCTGCTGTGTCGCTTTTCATCTCCTTAAGCGCAATTTTTGCGTCCTTGGCGATGTTTCCAGATGTGCTTGCCTCGGCTTTATTGTCTAAAGGCGTTTTTAAGTCTCCGTTTTCAGCCAGGCTTGGAATGGCTCCCATAAATCCGATAAAGGCAATGATGGAAGCGGTTGCTAAAAATGTATTTCTCATGATGGTGGTTCCTTTTTTTGGTGTTGAAATTTTCTATTCTGCTGCGTCTTGAACGGCTTCTCCAGCGTGTTCAATATCACGGCCGGCACCTCCGATGGTTTCGCAGGCTGCAAGGCCAAGACCGAGAATGGCTAAAGATATAAGTGTCAAAAATCGTATATTGAACTGCATTTTTGTGCTTCCTTTCTATGTTCTCTTTTGTAATTCAAAAAGTTGGTTTTCAGCGATAAACCCCAGAAATGAAGCAAGAATAACAGCCGTTTTGGGGTTTTCACGAATAGGGTCGCCCAATTCATTTTCAAGCGTTGATAGCGAGGACTTTATTTTATCTGATATTTCTTCATGGAGTTTTCTGAAGTGGGTTTTCTGGTAATAAAGGACTGCTAAAAAAATGCTCGCAATACTCATTGAGAGGGCAAGGCTTATGGTGCCAGTTAATATGGCCGCCATATCCTCACTATATCGAACAGAAAGCCATATGTGTGCTCCATAAATTAACAATATCAGCGCAAATATCAAAAAAGATAGAGAGAGAACACAAAGAAATTTCTTTAAGTTTTGGAGGCCACTGAAAGGCGAAGGTGCGCCAACCAGCTTATCCATGAAAACTCTTTCTATTAGTTGAAACGCGTCTGACATGAAATCATCCCCGTCTTAACATGAAACTTAGGACCATGCCCGCACCCACGGCTATCGCCATGCTTTGAAGAGGCTTTGAGGAGACCTCTTCCCCCAGCATTTTGAGATAGCGTGCAGACGATGATTTTAATTTATCATATTGGTCCTGGCCTTGATGGATTATCGTTTCTGCGATGTGAGCTCCGTCTTCTTTTATCGAACGGACGTCCTCTCTTATATTTTTGGACGCATTATTGTTGGCTTTTTCTTTCGATGTATTTTCAATAGGTTGCATAATAGTCTCCTTGGGTTAAATGTTTTTTTAAAGTCAAACTGATGGCGCCCTGCCATTGAGTGCGTGCATGACTGCTGCGACAAGAAACAGTGCGATGAAGACAATAAATAAAATGCGCGCGATCTCTACTGCACCTGCGGCGATACCGCTGAAGCCAAAAACACCTGCAATGATTGCGACAACCAGAAATGTTAGGGCCCATCTAAGCATGGAGAGCCTCCTGCGCTTTGCCTGTTGTTTGCTCGGGGACGGCGCATATCTGCCCCAGTGCTTTACCGCAAACAAGGTAATGATGATCGGTTGAATGCGACGCAAGATCACCGAGCGAGACAATACCAACCAGACGTTTGTCCTTGTCCAGAACCGGCAGGCGACGGACTTTGTTCTTTGTCATGTTCAGCGCGACTTTTTCCATCTCATCATTATCGTGGCAATACAACATTTCCTTGGTCATCACCTGCTCAGCTGTCGTTTTTGCCGGATGATGAGCCTCCGCCACACAGCGCAGAGCCAGATCGCGGTCAGTTATGACGCCGATCAAACGGTCATCCTCGGCGACTAGAATGCTGCCGCAATCCGCGTTTTGCATTTTTCTGGCGACTTCCGGTAGAAAATCTTTTGGGGAAACGATTTGCACGTCTTTGCTCATGATGTCTTTAATTTTCATTTTTCTAATCCTTGCTTGTTTATGGTGTGTTTCTAGGCTTTGTTTTTACGGGCTGCGTCATCCAAACTTTTCGTAGCGGCGATTTTATAATCGGGAATCCGGCAAGGTGGCTTGCAAGATTCTCTTTGCTCATTGGTTTCACTGGTGGATTTTTCATGTCTTTTTTCTTTTGGCCTTAGCGACGGAAATCAATAACAGCGCGACGGTTTTTTTGCTCTTTTACGCCGTCAGATGTATTTACGGCCTGTTCATATTCACCGCGTGCTCTGTGCTCAAGTGTCTGGTTTTCAATGCCGCGTTTCAAAAGAGCGTCGGACACAGCCTTTTCCCGCTGGCGGGACAATGTTTGGTTATATTCCGCCTTGC
>CAYGQP010000335.1:0-2222 GCA_964352115.1 uncultured Micavibrio sp.
TTTGCGGCCGCGATTACAGACAAAGCGCATGAAATTGGCATGAAAAACAGCAATTTTACAAACGCTAGTGGCTGGCCGGATCCGGACCATTATTCAACAGCCAGGGATTTGGCAATTTTGGCTGAGAATTTAATTAGGAATTATCCAAAATATTACCCGTATTACTCAGAAATTGAATTCACATATAATGAGATTAAGCAGGGAAACCGTAATCCACTTCTTTACAGAGACGTTGGCGCCGATGGCATAAAAACCGGCCACACGGATGATGGCGGATATGGCTTGATCGGATCCGGTGTGTTTGAGGGGCGGCGCGTGATTATCGTTGTAAATGGCCTTAGCAGCTCTCGTGAGCGTGCAGAAGAATCTGCAAAGCTTCTTGATTGGGGCTTAAAGCGATTTGAGAATAAAGTTTTGTTTTCGTCTGGGGATGAGATTGTTAAGCTGAATGTTGCTTATGGCCAATCCAAAAATGTATCCGCCAGGGTTTCTTCGGATGTTGTTGCTACCCTGCCTAGATTGTTAAGCCAAGACTTTGCGACAAGAGTTCAGGCAAAACAACCATTGATTGCGCCGGTAAAAGAAGGGGATGAGATTGGAACGCTTATTATTGACGTTCCGAATGTGGGAGAAATTACCGCGCCCTTATTCGCGGCAAATGATGTCCAACGTCAGGGATTCTTTCAGGAAACGCTATCAAAGATTTCCTATTTCTTTTCCGGTTACAAAACCGCAACGCAATAGACGCAGATCATGAGCGGATTTTTCATTACATTCGAAGGGGGCGAGGGCAGTGGCAAAACCACGCAGATCAATAAACTGGCCCAGTATTTAACCGAGCACAAGAAAAAGGTCATCACAACCCGTGAACCCGGCGGTACAGCAGAAGCTGAAAAAATTCGTGACTTTCTCGTGCAGCGTGAAGGCGGTAAATGGAGCCCGATGGCTGAATGCCTGTTGTTGTTTGCTGCGCGAGAGATGCATGTCCGTGATGTGATCAGTCCAGCGCTTGAAAATAACAAGATTGTCATCAGTGATCGGTTTGCTGATTCAACTGTTGCTTATCAGGGGTATGGTCATGGGTTAGAGTTGGATAAAATTCATGCGCTCAATGATCTTGTTCTTAATGATTTGAAACCTGATTTAACGTTCATATTGGATATTGAACCCGAAGCAGGATTAGCAAGATCTGAGCGGCGTTTAAATTCCGAGAGCTTAGGCATTAAACAGACTGAGGATCGTTTTGAAAGTTTAGATCTTGAATTTCACAAACGGCTTCGTGAAGGATTTTTGGATATTGCCAAGGCCGATAAACAACGTTGCGTTGTTCTGGACGCGACTATGGATGTTGAAACACTGAAGAGCCAAATTATTGAGACGGCACTCGAAAGGCTTGGCTAAGCATGGATTTGTTTGGTGAAGACCCTGTACCACAGATTGAGGCACCCCCGGAAATTCCAGTCGAGCCAGAACCACAGGATGAATTTCAACATCCCCGCTTGATGTCATTTTGCCTGGGGCATGAGCGCGTTGAGGGGCGATTACTCAGGTTGTACGAGGCCGGACGTCTTCCCCATGCTATGATTTTTTCGGGCCTTAAAGGTATAGGCAAGGCCACGTTTGCTTTTCGTTTTGCCCGGTTTTTGCTGAAACATGGTACGGGGCCAGATACCAGTCAGGACAGCTTGTTTGGTGATGCCCCCGTCGCGCCACAGAGTATGGATGTTGATGACCATGATCCAATTGTTCGCCTTGTCGCATCCGGTGCCCATCCTGATTTACTGACCGTTGAGCGTCAGTATGATGCGGCCAAAAACAGATATAAGGGTCAGGTTGATGTGGCGGAGGTCCGCAAGGTTTTGCCATTCCTGAGGCGCACCGCATCCGAAGGTGGGTGGCGCGTTGTGATTATTGATGATGCGGACACCATGAACCGCAGTGCGCAAAACGCGATTTTGAAAATTCTGGAGGAGCCGCCAGCCTATACGATTCTTATTCTCATTACTCACAGAGCAGGGGCGTTGATCCCCACCATTAAATCAAGAGCGCACACAATTCAATTTGATCCGCTTGATCCAGAGCCCATGACGGCTCTATTGCAGAAATCACAGCCTCACCTGAGCCCGAAGGAATTTCAGACTCTGATAGATCTCTCGGAAAATAGCTTTGGGCAGGCGCTGAACTTGATTGAAGATGGGGGGCTGGATGTTTACGGCCAAACC
>CAYGQP010000336.1:0-2212 GCA_964352115.1 uncultured Micavibrio sp.
TGATATGCTAGAGTGGAAAGTGGGATCGCAGGTGATGTTTAACACCCGCGTTGAAGAAGATTTAGAGCTGCGTTGCGGTCATTTCCCTATGTTTAAGGGGCCTGTTGGTCAAAAACAGGGAAAAATTGCCGTGCGGATCGAGCGTTATATTGAACCTGAGAAAGATGACGATTAGTGATGAGTGATACTGCGTTTGGATTAATTATGGATTTTGTATTGTTGGCTGGTTTGGGCGTGATGATTTTTTACGCATATCGGTTATCAAAAAGTTTAGACAACTTCAAAAAATACCGTGAGGAATTTGGCCAGGTTATTCGAGAACTTGGTCAATATATTGATGAAGCACAAGGGGCGATCGATAAATTGAAGGATGCAACGCAGTTATCAGGTGAACAATTGGATGATCGTATCAAGGATGCGACATTGCTCGCGGATGAATTGCAACTGATCAATGATGCTGGAAATTCTCTTGCGACACGTCTGGAAGTGCTGGCTGAGAAAAATCGCAAGCTTGCTCAGGGTGATGAAGAGGAGAGCTTGAGGTCTGCAGGCGGCGTTCATGATTTCATGATTCAGGACCGCGATTATGAGCTTGGTGAAGAAAGTGGCGATGAAGACGGCTTTGAATCAGTGGGCGGTGAGCGTTTTTCAAGCCAGGCTGAAAAAGAATTATATGATGCGCTTCAAACCAAAAAAAAATCAGGAAGAGGCCGGTAAATGAACGCACCAGTTCGCCCACAAAAACCGAGGTCGTTTAGAACGCTTCATGCTCTGATTCTGATTGCGATGTTGGCGTTTACGCTACGAATGGTTGATTTTGTATCCGGGGTGTCTTCGTTTGTGCAAAGTGCCCAGGCTGAGAGTACATCAGAGCCCATGGTGGTTGAGGAATCAGAAGAAGCTGTTTTGAAAGTTGCTAAAATAGAAGACGAAGCGAAATCTGAAGAGCTCGAAGATGGGAGTATGAGCGCAAAAGACAGTGAGGCTGTTGAAGACGTTGAAATACCTGAATGGACAGATTCAACAGATGAAGATGTTAACTTTGATGAAATCCGTATGGATTTATTTAAAGATATGTCGGAGCGCCGAAAGGCTCTTGATCAAAGAGAATCCAAGCTCGATACCCAGGAGGCGCTTTTAAGGGCCACAGAAAAGGAGTTGGATCAAAAGTTTAGAGAGCTGACACAGCTTCGCAATGAAATTGAGAAGTTGCTTGAAAAGCAATCTGAGGAGGAACAGGCGCGCATTAAGAGCCTCGTAAAAATATACGAAGGTATGAAACCCGCTGATGCTGCTCGGATTTTCAACACGCTTGATCTGGATGTTCTTGTTTCTGTTCTATCGCTTATGTCTGAGCGGAAACTCTCAGGAATACTCGCGGAAATGACTCCAGAGAGAGCGCGAACAGTGACCATTATTTTAGCGGAACAAAAAACGCTTCCTGAATTGCCTTAAGTATTCAACATTGTTTAGTTATTCATTAAATCATATTATTATATTAATGCTATGCTCTGCTATTCACATTCAGGGTAAAAACCTTTATATTTTTAAGGTCTTGTGTTTGTCGAGTGTATATATGTGAGGACTCAACCTTTGAGGCTTTGCAGATATAAGTTTTTCTACTTTAGTATTCTCTAAATTGATGTTCAGCGAAAGGGACCCCAAAGTGACTGTAAATATGGATATGAATATTCTGATTGTAGATGACTACAATACGATGCTTAGGATAATAAAAAACCTACTTAAGCAGCTGGGCTTTTCAAATGTCGATGAGGCGACAGATGGTGAGATGGCGCTTGAGAAGATTAAAAACAAGGATTACGGGCTTATTATTTCCGATTGGAACATGGAGCCCATGACTGGTTTGGAGCTTCTTAAAGAGGTTAGAGGATCAAACGATAACTTCAAAAACACGCCCTTCATTATGATTACTGCCGAAAGCAAGACTGAAAATGTGGTTGCTGCAAAACAAGCCGGGGTAAATAACTATATTGTGAAGCCGTTCAACGCAGAAACGCTCAAAACAAAAATGACCGCCGTTTTGGGTGATTTTTAAGTTTACCCGCAGTGTTATTGAATAGAGAGGATTTATGTCGGATACAGCACCCAAAAAAACAGACTCAGCATATGGTCGCGATCAAGTTGTTAAAATTATTAATTCTGTTATTTCAAAGGTAGGCCATAGCGATGAAGCGTCAAAAGAATCTGTTTA
>CAYGQP010000337.1:0-2203 GCA_964352115.1 uncultured Micavibrio sp.
CCTTTGCACCGCCCTCTAATAAAACGCGCGAAATCCCGTATATTTTCAATATATTAAGGATATTTGAAACATCAGAAAGATCCACGTGACCCAGCGTCACACCGTCTCTTTGGATCTTTGTGACACGCTCTTGCGATATGCCTTTATCGTGTAAAATAAGAACCGGCTGGTCTTCCAAGCCATGAAAAACACGTGATTTCAGATCTAAGCTAAGATTGGAATCCAAAATCACACGCAGGCCGTCATGTTTTAGCCCGGGCAAACGGGTTGTCAGGGATGGATTATCCGCCTCAATCGTTCCGCGCCCGACCAATATGGCGTCATGTCGTGCCCGCTCAAGGTGAGCATAACGACGCGCGAGCTCGCCCGTTATCCATTTACTCTCGCCATTTTGAAGGGCAATTTTACCATCCATGGTCATTGCCATTTTCAATGTTACGAGGGGCCGGTCATGCTGCAACGTCAGAAAAAACCCGCGATTTAGCTCTAGCGCTTCGGTCTCCATAAGACCTATCCTAACCTCAATGCCCGCATCCTGAAGAATTTGAATACCAGCGCCATTTGTACGAAGATCAGGGTCTTGAAAGGCGATGACAACACGCGAAACACCAGCGGCCACAAGGGACTTTGCGCAGGATGGCGTGTTCCCCTCGTGCGCGCAAGGCTCCAACGTGACGAAAGCTGTCGCGCCCCTGGCCTCCGCACCGGCCTGCTCCAGCGCCTTGGCCTCACCATGAGGTGCACCGCCATTTCCAGTGCGGGCGGCACCAATCACGACGCCATGCTTTACCAAAACACATCCCACTGATGGCCGCGCATTGCCGACAAGCCCTAGCCCAGAGCGAGCAAGGCTCAAAGCGTGACGCATATGATGAAGATCAGGTGTCATGAAGCGGATTTGTGTTCCAAACCCTTGATGCTGTCCAAGAACCCATTGAAGTCCTCAGGGTTACGGAAGTCCTTATATACTGAGGCATAGCGAATATACCCTACAGTATCGAGCTTGATCATTTTTTGCATCACATATTCACCGATCAGCTTTGATTCAATCTCTGATTCACCATAAGCCTCAAGACGGCTGACAATCTTGTTGGCGGCTTTTTCAATTGTTTCCAGATCTACGGGACGCTTTTGCAAGGCAATTTGCATTGATTTAATGATTTTATCACGATCAAACGGTTGTTTACGCCCCCCCGCTTTAATCACGGTCAATTGCCTCAATTGAACACGTTCAAACGTCGTAAAGCGTTTTTCACATGACGGGCACTCGCGGCGACGGCGAATGGCCGAATCATCCTCTGTCGGACGGGAATCCTTAACTTGCGTTTCATCATTTTCACAAAACGGACAGCGCATCAGCGCCTCCTATGCTTTTTCAAGCGCTAAAGTGTTGGGTAAATCGGGAAACGCTCGCATAAAGCATTTACTCTGGCCAACACGGTTTTTTCCAACGCAGCATTACCCTCTTCGCCATTGGCGACCAAGCCGTCAAGAACCTCAAGGGCCATTTCACCGATCTGCTGGAACTCAGCAACACCAAAGCCACGCGTGGTTCCGGCCGGTGTGCCAAGACGAATTCCAGATGTTACAAATGGTTTTTCGGGATCAAACGGCACGGCGTTTTTGTTACAGGTCATCCCTGCACGCTCTAGCGCTTCCTCCGCTGCCTTGCCGGTCAGGCCCTTCGGGCGAAGATCGACAAGAACGATATGGCAATCGGTGCCGCCGGAGACAATATCCAGTCCGCCCTTAACCAAAACATCAGCCAGTGCGCGAGCGTTATCGATGATTGCCTGCGCGTATGCCTTGAATGACGGGCGAAGTGCTTCGCCATAAGCAACAGCCTTCGCGGCCATGACATGCGCCAGAGGCTTGCCCTGAAGCCCAGGGAAAACAGCCGTATTCAGTTTTTTGCCAAGATCGTCATTATTGGACATGATCATGCCGCCAGACGGGCCGCGCAGTGTTTTATGAGTTGTTGTTGTCACAACATCAGCATAAGGCAATGGCGAAGGATAAGCCCCCGCAGCAACAAGTCCCGCATAATGGGCGATATCGGACATCATATAGGCCCCTACACTATCTGCAATTTCACGGAATCGTTTCCAGTCAATCACACGTGGATAGGCAGAAGCCCCAGTGATAATCATTTTTGGCTGATGTTCCTTTGCCAGCGCCTCAACTTCGTCGTAATCAATAAGGG
>CAYGQP010000338.1:0-2194 GCA_964352115.1 uncultured Micavibrio sp.
GCCATTACCCATGCGCATTATGGTCAATGGAATTCTAAAGTTATAACTGATAAAAAAAGCGCGTAACTCTCATGATCGGAAAACTCTCAGGCATTATTGATACAATCGACCAGGGATTTTTGATCCTGGATGTTAACGGTGTGGGCTATGTGATTTTTGCGAGCTCACGAACATTATCGCGCATTGGATCCAAGGGTGATCCAGCAACTCTGTTGATTGACACACATGTTCGGGAGGATCACATTCACCTCTATGGCTTTGCGGACCGCGGAGAACAGGCATGGTTTAGATTGCTTACCTCCGTTCAGGGTGTTGGGGCTAAGGTTGGCTTGGCAATTTTGGCTGCGTGTCCCCCCGACCGTTTGGCCTTAAGCATTGCTGCGCAGGATAAGCCTGCTATTCAAGCTGCGGATGGCGTTGGGCCAAAACTAGCAACGCGTATTTTGACTGAGCTTAAGGATAAAGCGGCAAATATGGATCTCGCGCCGGTGGCACAAATTGATAAAACATCGACACCACTGACGAAAAACGAAGACAACGTTAATAGTGAAATCGATCATGACGCGGTTTCAGCGCTTGTGAATTTAGGTTATCAAAGAACCGATGCTTATACGGCGGTCATGAGAATTAAGGATCAAGCGAATGATAACCTGCAGGAACTTATCCGTCTTGCCCTCAAGGAGTTGAGCGGATGAGTGAGGCGCTTGCGAATAATCCTGAACTTGAACGAAAGGCGCTTGAACACGATGCGGACGGTCCGCTGCGACCTTTAAGCCTTGATGAATTTGTTGGCCAAAAACCGCTTTGTGACAACTTGCGGATATTTGTGAACGCTGCGCGGGCCCGCGGCGATGCCATGGATCACGTATTGTTGTTCGGCCCGCCGGGTTTGGGAAAAACCACATTGGCTCAGATTGTCGCAAAGGAACTCGGCGTTGGGTTTCGTGCGACGTCCGGCCCGGTCATAGCGAAGGCTGGGGATTTGGCGGCGATTCTCACAAATCTTGAGGCCAATGATGTATTATTTATTGATGAGATTCACCGGCTTAACCCCGCCGTTGAGGAAATTCTGTATCCTGCCATGGAGGATCGTAAGCTTGATCTGATTATAGGGGAGGGCCCATCAGCGCGCAGTGTGCAGATTGATCTCGTGCCGTTCACGCTTGTGGGGGCGACGACACGTTCGGGTTTGTTGACTAATCCCTTACGTGATCGTTTTGGCATTCCGTTACGTTTGGAATTTTATACGCCGCCGGAATTGTCGTCGATTGTCTCACGCGCGGCGCGGCTGTTGAGTATGCCGCTCACTGATATGGGCGCACTTGAGATTGCTAATAGATCACGCGGAACACCTCGTATTGCCGGTCGTTTAACGCGCCGCGTAAGGGATTTTGCCCATGCAGGCAATGCATCAACCATTGATGAGAGGTTGGTCGATGCCGCGCTTCAGCGCCTGGATGTGGATGGCTCAGGCTTGGACACGATGGACCGGCGTTACCTGAAATGCATTGCGGAGAATTATGGGGGCGGGCCGGTTGGCGTTGAGACGCTTGCTGCTGCGCTTTCAGAACAACGTGATATGATTGAGGATGTCATCGAGCCTTATCTGCTTCAGCGCGGCCTTGTGCAACGAACTCCACGTGGGCGATGTTTATCGATTAAGGGGTTTGAGTATTTAGGGTTGAAGCCAAGCTCGACAGCGCAGAACGATTTTTTTACTGAAGAATAATGACCCACAAAACCTCCGTTCGCATATATTACGAGGACACCGATGCCGGTGGCTATGTGTACTATGCTAATTATCTGAAATACGCGGAGCGTGGCCGGACAGAGTTATTGCGCTCGATAGGGTTTGAGAATAAAGCTTTAATGGATGACCAAGGAATCGCATTTGTTGTGCGTCATATTGAAGCGTATTACAAAAAACCAACGTTCCTGGATGACGAATTGATTGTGCAAACTGAAATTTCTGCGTGTAAAAAGGCGAGTGTTGACATGAAACAGTCGATTTTTCGCCACAATAGTATAGTTTTCTCCATAGATGTGACGCTCGCGTGCATCGATACGAATACGGGAAAGCCAACGCGATTTCCAGACGCGGTTCAAAAAGGCTTCGATCAGTTAGTAAAGGAAAGTGATTAAGATATGGAAGATGCAATACAGACAGCAGATTTAGGCAGCTACGCGCATGATT
>CAYGQP010000339.1:0-2154 GCA_964352115.1 uncultured Micavibrio sp.
GTTATATTCCGCCTTGCCATGGCTATCTGTATAACCAGTGACGGTGACTTGTTTGGGGTTATATTTATTAATTTCCCTTGCAACCCGGTCCAGTGTTGCCATTTCATTGTTACGGATATCTGATTTGTCAAAATCAAATAGCACAGTGTAGGAATTGACGATGGGCAAGATTGTTTTTGGCGACGCAGCGGGCTTAGGTGCGGCTTTTACGGCAACATCTTCCTTCATCATATTACTGACGCAGCCATCACTGTAATTACGAGGCGGGGCCCGGTAATGCTGGCATGGCTCTCTTTGTTCATATTCCATGTATGAGATTTTATCCATGCGGTCTTGCGTACGGTTTTTTGAGGTGTATTTGTTTTGGGATATTTCAGCGCGCGGTGTGTAGCGTGAGCCTGAGCTTTTCCACATACTGTTGTGGGCCGAACATGCCCCTAAAGTGAGAGCAAACGAGCAAAGCATTATTGTTTTGATATTCATTATCGTTTCCTTTTATTCAATTCCGAGGCCTGACCATGGCAGGGGGCTCATCAGGAAGCGATGGGGAAGGTATCTTAGGATATAAGGATTGTGTAAAGCATGGCGGAAGACCCTACACGGAAAGTTTTAGCAAGCCCTGGTCATGAAGCGGTGCAATTTCCGAGATTTCCATGCGGTAACCAATGCCTGCTTCGGTCACAATGCGCACGGGTATGGATGGGTCTTTTTCAATTTTTTCGCGAATTTGGCCGACAAAAACACGTAGGTATTGCGTGTCTTCACAATGTGCATCGCCCCACACGGCTTTAAGTATATCGCGGTGCGAGAGCATCTTGCCGCGATGAATCATAAAATACCGAAGCAGATTGTACTCCTTTGGTGTAAAGGGCAAAATCTCGTTATCCAGGAACACTTCATGGCGCACTAAATCAATCCTAAGGGGACCGTTGATAAGCTCCGGTTCGCCAATTTCTTTAACCGCTGCAGACCGCAATGCTGAATTGATACGGGCGAGAAGCACATCGGTGTTAAAGGGCTTAAACACATAGTCATTTGCACCAGCGTTCAAACTGTTAATGACGTGCTCATTATCTGTTAAGGTAGAAATAACAATGATCGGCACTTCTGACCATTCTCGCAAGGCTTTAATAACGTCAATACCCTGCATATCAGGCAGATTGAGCTCAAGAAGAATGAGGTCCGGCTTAACAGATACACAGAGCTGGATTGCCTGTTTCCCCGTTGAACAGTCCAACACCTTAAATGCCGTTTCCTCAAGAACAAGATCAATCATTTTCCGCGTTGTTTGATCTGTGTCCGCGATCAGCAGGACATTTTTCTTTTTATTCATTGCCGTTGCTCTCCCAGATTTCTTTTGGAGAATATTCTTTCGATTTTATTGATGCTAATGGCTATGTATAACACAAATAAATCGAATGTGTTTGATTATAGTCAAAGCCCCAAGCACGCGGATATGTTTTATGATAGCTCTTCATTCTAACAAGGGCTCATGCAGATGACCGCATTATTGGATTTAGCAGCGAAAAAAGGCCTCGTTCTTGGGATTGCCAATGAGCGTAGCATTGCCTATGGGTGTGCACGTATTTTCTGGCAAGCTATCAAACCATGCATGAATATCTGACACTGCAATTAAAGTTTTCTTGCCCGATTTTTTAATAAGCAGCCGACCATCTTTGATTTCTTTGTAAATTGACGTATGGCCCATTCCCATAAGTTTCTGAGCCTCTTTAACTCTTACATAAAGTCGCTCTTGCGGCATGGGGCTATCATCGGGCTTTTTTATCCCTGGGCGCGCGGGACGGTTCATACGCTCAGATTCTTGACCTTTTGCTGCTCGTTTTAAGTCGCGACTTAGAACATCCTACATCTGAGCTTCTTCGCGTACGTTTTTGGCGCGGCGTTCAGCCAGTTCCGCTAGGTTGGTTAAAAGGTGTCTCATACTACTATTCTCCTGTTTTTAAAAAAAGCAGGCTAGCAAGCCAAATTTCCTGTTTAACGAGAGGTGTGTGGGATTCGAACCGAGCCCATAAAGCTCTGAGGTGCAAAGACTTAATAAATGAGGATAAATAAAAAGCCCCTAAAAGGACCTTAAAATGCCGTACGGGATTCGAACCCGTGTTGCCGCCGTGAAAGGGCGGTGTCCTAGGCCTC
>CAYGQP010000340.1:0-2127 GCA_964352115.1 uncultured Micavibrio sp.
CTGAAATACCACCGCCCCAAAGCAATCCGGCCAAAATAGACAGCGCAACACCGTACCATGTTTGCTTGTTATAAAACCAAACGGACAGGTTATCCTTTAGACGCAAATATGGTGCATAGGAAATCATCAGAAACAGAACGGGAATGAGCATCAAAATGCTGAACCAATCTTCCCCATAGACAACCCAGGCCGTCAGCACGGCAAATACGGGAACTGAAACCGCGTAATAGATGATATTCGATAATCTCCGCGCCTCGGTATACAATTTAAATGCGCCAAACCAGAAATATCCCAGCCCAAGCGCAATCGCAAACTTGCCAATCGTTTCATCGTCCTTATCCAGCACCTCATGTATGAATAACAATGCAATCACAAGCAATGCAATCGAGCACGCCGAAGACAGCGGAAAACGTTTCAGTGTTTTTTGAAAACCCTCTACGGGAATGAGGAATGAGAGTTTTTGCAGCATGAGGGCTCCCCTTTACAAAAAAGATTTACAAATATTATGGCTTTAAAATCTTTTCTATGCCACCCATATATGGCTTTAGGACGTCAGGAATGTGGATTCCGCCATCGGCAGGGTCATAATAATTCTCCATGACCGCGATCAGGGCCCGGCCCACAGCCACACCCGAACCGTTTAACGTATGCACAAAGCGGGTTTTCTTCTCTCCCTTTGGACGACATCTGGCATTCATACGCCGCGCTTGAAAATCACCACAGTTAGAACAGCTTGAGACCTCACGATAGGTTTTTTGACCCGGCAACCATACTTCCAGATCATACGTTTTGCGCGCACCAAAACCCGTATCACCACTACACAGCATCACTGTGCGGAATGGCAATTCCAGCTTTTTTAGAATTGTCTCCGCGCACTCGGTCATGCGTTCATGCTCGGCATCACTGTCTTCGGGTTTGGTCACACTGACCATTTCCACCTTATAAAACTGATGCTGCCTGAGCATGCCGCGCGTATCACGCCCCGCAGACCCCGCTTCGGATCTGAAACACGGCGTAAAGGCCGTATAGCGGCGCGGCAAATAATCCTCATCAACAATCTGATCGGCAACGATATTGCTGAGGGGCACCTCTGCTGTTGGGATGAGCCAATGATCAGTGTGTTTGGAACGGAATTGATCCTCAGCAAATTTAGGCAACTGGCCCGTGCCATAAAGCGCATTATCCTTCACCATAAGCGGCGGCGATGTTTCGGTATATCCATGATCGCCCGTATGCGTATCCAGCATGAACTGTGCTAAAGCGCGCTCCAGCCTTGCTAAACCACCACTCAGCAATGTAAAACGAGAACCGGACATTTTCGCCGCCGTTTCAAAATCCATCATGCCCAGCGCTTCGCCAATGTCGAAATGCTCCGGCACGTCATCTGTGCGTGGCTCGCCCCAGATACGAAGCTCAACATTTTCTTCTTCATCAGCGCCGTCCGGCACGTCATCGGCCATGATGTTTGGCAAGGCCGCGAGATGCTGATTAAGGCTTTCAGACAAAGTGCGCTCTTCTTCCTCTAATTCTCCCATGCGGGTTTTCATCGCGGAGACTTCGTCCATCACTTCTTGCGCATCGCCGCCTTCGCTTTTGATCTTGCCTATGGATTTGGACTTCTCATTGCGCTCTGCCTGCAGTGTTTGCAGCTCTGTCTGGATCGCACGACGCTTCTCATCTAGGTCTAATAGAGCTGGCGATTGCGGCTCTAATCCGCGCCTTGCCATCGCGGCGTCAAATGCTGCAGAATCGTCCCGGATCATTTTTATATCAAACATGGTTTGGCCTTTTTTTGTTTTTAATCATGTCGTTCGCGTTTATAGTACTTGATGAATAAAGGGCTAAGAAAGGGAGCACAAGCGCGAATGAGTGAAATTTTTTCAATTTCCAGGCCAAAAGACATTCTTCCGCTGGTCTATGACTCCCCGCACAGCGGCACGCAATACCCCGAAGACTTTGATTATGCGTGCGATTTTGATGATTTGGTGCACACTGAAGACAAATATGTCGATGACCTGTTTGATGCAGCGCCCGACTATGGCGGAGCCTTTTTGAAAGCCCATTTCCCGCGCAGCTATATTGACCCCAACCGTGCCATAGATGATATAGATCCGAAAATTCTCGCCG
>CAYGQP010000341.1:0-2123 GCA_964352115.1 uncultured Micavibrio sp.
GGCGCCGTGATAGCCGATTTCCTGGCCGGTTTCCTTGGCCAAGTCGGCGCGGGTCTTCTCGATCTCAGCCGCATCGCCCAACCCGTTGAGCATCACCTTCGCCCCAGACTGCGCCAGCGCCCGGGCCATCGCCAAGCCAATGCCACTGGTAGAGCCGGTCACAAGAGCCACTTTTCCATTCAACATGAGAGACGTCCTTTTGTTTGAGAACTGTTTGTCTGAGTCAAAACCTAATCATTCCCGGTCAGATAACAAGCAACAGAAAATACTGCCGGTCGAAACGTCACGGGCCAGCGCAGCGGTCAGTCCTACGTCACGATCCCGTCCTAATTTCTTGCAGCCACCCCATTCGCAAAGAGTTAATGTGGTGCATTATCATATTTATACAATTTTTGTTCTTTTTATAGTTGACATAAAATATAAGAGTGTTTTATAAAAATAACAATCATGCATTTCAGTCTTCGGTCAAGTCGCTTCTCAAGGATGAGTGAAAGAGAGGCTTCAGGCTAGAAAGACTGCCGAAGGACGCATGAGAGGTTTGGGGGTGATTTTGGCAAGGCGTATTTTAACCGGACATCATAGTCCGGTTTTATAAACCTTATTAAAAGAACAAATAGGGGGTAAATTAAATGACGCGATTTCCTTATGACCCACCAGAACAGCTTGGGTCTAATTTCTTTACGAAGCGCCGGTCGCTGGAAGACGCCGCGAACAGGGTGGGGCCTGCTCGCACCGCGCTCGCGACCGGCGCGCCCTGGGGGATGTCATCAAGGCCCGAAGAGCCGCAATTGACCGACATTCAACAACCATTCACATTGAATGAACATATGCGCGCCCGGATTGAGGCCCGACGCAAGGCTGCGGCTGATCTGAAGGCACCTCGCGCGCCACAACCAGACCCTGCCGATTCCCTGGAGTCAGAGAGAGACCGCGTCGATGGCTACATCAAATCACTGATGCAGCGCGACGACTATTGGCAGACAGGCCCCGCCGCAACCACCTTGAAAGACACAGTCCAAAAACTCTGGCAAACCGCCTATCCAAACCCGGCCCGAACAGACGCGACCGGACGCCCCATTCAGGATGAGGAGCCAGCTGTATCGCTCAACGAGTTGATTACAATTGCTCCTGCCCGAACTGAAATCAATGCCCATTCAGAAACAGTAGAACGTGCATCAAATTCTAACCAGCTGTTCACACAAACAGTATCCGAAACTGAGGAACCACCGGATCATCCACCAACCGATCAGAACGAATGCGAAGCACTTCAAGCGCAGTATCTAGAACTACGTCAGATAGAAGAAAAGTTTGATAAAAAGCGATCTGAACATACTGCACGAGTTAATGAGCTCACTGAGAAGCGAAAAATAATCAAAGCAAAAATCAAAGAAGCTCTTTTATCTTTGGCCCCACCTGTTGCAAGGACGGTTTTAGATATTATTGATGGAGAAAAATCAAGAACCCCTAAGAAAGATACAAAAAGCCAAATTGAAAACATACTAGCTCTTGGGAGTATCGCTGAATTAGAGAAAGAAAGAATCGATATGACCAATGAAATTGAAGAACTCAATGATAAAATTAAGATAATTGATGAAAAAAAGAAGGAAATAAACAATAAAAAAGGAGAAATTCAAACAAAATCTTCAGATATCAAAGGCTGCATTATTCTTGACAGCTAGGCCATTTTTCCATGCTTCGGTCAAACATGTTTTTCAAATAGGGATCATTCCCATACAGGTCCAGAGGAGATAGCTGCGCTATAGCTGTCTTTAACTGGCTCTCTACATTGATGCCCAATGTATCGGCGACCCTGAACCAAGTATAGGAGCTTTCCCACGCACCAGCGACGCCATCTCGACCCTTCTTAAGATTGATTTCAGCCAAGGCCATGACAGCCTGCGGATGATGGCAGTACGCTGCCATCAGAATCGTAGCTTCACCTTTCCCTTGCTCTTTTTCACCAAAGCGCCCAGCGTATTGCAACAACCCGTATCGATACTGAATTTCGGGATTTTTGACCGTCAACACTGAAAACCATTTTGACGCAATCTGTGGTCTGGAGCCCAGCAAGCGACCGTCTGGCAGGATCAACGCCCCGTCCAGCAAATGGTATGCAAACAGGA
>CAYGQP010000342.1:0-2119 GCA_964352115.1 uncultured Micavibrio sp.
GTTCCGGCATAAACGCGCAGATTGCTGAACTGTTTACGGCCCAAAGGCCCGCGAGGAAGCATACGTTGAATCGCCTTCTCAACAACGCGCTGAGGATGTTTGCCATCAAGGATTTGTCCCTTTGTGCGCTGTTTGATTCCGCCTGGATACCCTGTGTGCCAGAAGAAAATGTCCTTCTCGCGCTTGTTCCCTGTCAGGCGAACCTTATCCGCGTTCACAACAATAACGTGATCGCCATCATCCATGTGCGGCGTAAAGCTTGGCTTGTGCTTGCCGCGCAAACGCATTGCCACGATGCTTGCTAAACGCCCAAGGACAACGTCCTGCGCATCAACAATAATCCATTTCTTTTCAATTTCGGCCGCTTTGGCAGAATATGTGCTCATATCTTTTTTCCTTCATACGTTCATGTATATGTTCATGAATGGGCGCATTAATGCGCAAAAACTTATGCTCTGTCAACAAAAAAAACCTTTAAAAACATAAAAGTAAACGAGGGGTATTATTATACCTTATAGATTCGTTTCTTTACAGATCCATTCCAGGAAAGGTTTATGGCCGCGCTCAATATCAAGGCCAACAATACAAGGCACATCATATGAATGATGCGCTTTAATCTCCTTTTCTAAATCAGGGAACAAATCCTCACGTGTTTTATACAAAACAGCAACCTCTTCGGCATTTTGTATCTCCCCCTCCCACCAATACATAGAGATATGCGCAGGAAACATATTCGCGCATGAAACCAGCTTTTTTTGGAGTACGTTTTTCGAAATCTCTTCCGCCTCCTTCTGGCTCGTAAATACCGCGTAGATCAAAATTGGCTTCATATAACCTCGTATAAGTAATAAAAGTTGTTCTCAGTGGATTTATATCCTAAAAAATGATGACATATAATTAAAGATAAAATCCTCATGACACGGATAGAGTAACTATGGCTTTTAATTTTTCAAAAATGAGCATCCTTATCGCAGAGGATTTGCAATCCATGCGCATTCTTCTCGCGAACATCTTTGAATCTATGGATGTTGGCAAAGTTCATCAGGCTGCAAACGGGGAAGAAGCGTTTGAAGTTTTTTGTAAGGAAAATCCAGATGTTGTTGTTCTGGATTGGGCCATGGAGCCGATGGACGGTCTTCAAGTGCTAGAAAAAATCCGAACAGATTCAAAATCCCCGAACCGGGTCGTGCCCGTAATTATGCTTACAGGATACAGCGCGATTAAGCGGGTAATAAAGGCACGGGACCTCGGCGCGACTGAATTTCTCGTCAAGCCCTTTACGGCAAATGATCTGGCAAAGCGCCTAGCTTACGTTATTAATAAGCCAAGAGATTATATCGATGCCCAGGAGTATTTTGGCCCAGACCGAAGACGTATTAAAAGTGCGGGTTTTCGTGGCCCATACAAAAGACGCGATGATAACACTGATGCAAGAGTAGGATATGCGGATGAATGATTATGATAAGAAAGATACGGTGATCATGCCGAGCACGCGCATTCTTCAATCGCGTGTCGGAACCGGGAAAATTAAACAAAAGCTTATAGATAAGGGGCAGAAAAAAATTGATATTCTGCGAGAACATATAGATGAAGAGCCGTTTGCCATTGAGCATATTGAAGAGACAAAGAAGCTCTCGGAAAACCTTAAAAATAACCCAGATCAAGAAGACCTAACCGATAAAATCGCCCTGTCTGTTATGAACTTTAAATCCAATATCGGAATGTTTGGCAAACAAGACACAACAAGACTTGCGTCCATTATGCTGCGGTGGATTGAAAGTGTGGAAAACATTGATAAGGATGTTCATGATGTTTTGGATGGGTACATTACAACGTTAGGGCATATTTACCTCAACGATGTTCTTAAAGATGATCAGCTTCATATTATCATCGGTGAAATGGAAGCCGCCTGTCAGCGATATTTTGATAAACACCCAGAGCTCGAACTGACCGCTGTTATTGATAACGATAAGGCTTTCTATATCAATAAACAGCCTGAACAGGCCAAAGACCTTCATGATGAGTTAAGCGATGAAAACCTTGTTGATCGCAGCAAAAAAAAGTAATGGTCGGAACGAGAGGATTTGAACCTCCGACCCCTAAGCCCCCAGCTTAGTGC
>CAYGQP010000343.1:0-2106 GCA_964352115.1 uncultured Micavibrio sp.
CTCTCTGGCTGTAATCTTTTTCTATGATAACTGGAATTCGCTTGGGGCTATTATTTTAATGGTTGTTGGGTATTTGGCCCTTGTGAAGGCCATTGTTCTTTTGTTGCGCCCGAACTGGATGCAGGCATTTTTAAAAAATGAGTTTGTACGCAAATGGATTTGGTTGGATGGGGTTTCAGGCATTGCTCTGGGTCTTGCCATGTTAATTTTATAAAACACTGAGGAAAGAATGATCAAAATTAAAGATGTACATGCGAGCGTTGAAACCGATGACGGGACGAAAGAAATCCTGAAGGGGATATCGCTCGACATTCCGGCCGGGGAGGTTCATGCGATTATGGGGCCGAATGGGTCTGGGAAATCGACGCTGTCTTATGTGCTTGCTGGGCGTGAAGATTACGAAGTGACCAAGGGCCAGGTTGAGCTGGATGGGCAGGACCTGCTTGAGCTGGAGCCGGAAGAGCGCGCGGCGGCGGGTTTGTTTTTGGCGTTTCAGTATCCTGTGGAAATTCCTGGGGTTAACATGTCTATGTTCCTGAAAACAGCCGTGAATGCGATCCGTAAAGCCCGTGGAGAAGATGAGCTGGATGCGCTTGGCATGCTCAAGTTGATTAAGGCAAAGACTAAGGAGCTTGGCATTTCCGAGGATATGGTTAAGCGCGCGGTCAATGTCGGGTTTTCCGGCGGAGAGAAAAAGCGCAATGAAGTTCTTCAGATGGCTATGCTGGACCCGAAATTTTGTGTTCTGGATGAAACGGATTCCGGGCTGGATATTGATGCGCTTAAGGTTGTGGCGGATGGCGTGAATGCGATGCGCGGGCCTGAGCGCTCTTTCCTTGTCATCACGCATTATCAGCGCTTGCTGGATTACATTAAGCCGGATGTGGTGCATGTGCTGTCCGGTGGTAAAATTGTTAAAACCGGCGGGCCAGAGCTAGCGCAAGAGCTTGAGAAAAAAGGCTATGCCGAATTTATTGAAGAGGCGGCATGATGCCCGAAGCTTTGCAAATCAATAACCTCCCCACGCCAAAGATTGAGGAATGGAAGTATACGAACCTGCCTAAGGCGCTTCCGTCAAACCTCAACAAGGCGCCGGATATTGAGGAGATTGTTATCCACAAAAACCGTGGAGAAGTCTGTGAACATCCTGAGGAGATTGTGTTTACAGCCTCTGCTCATCAGCACACACAGCCACGCTTGAAGGTGGTTTTGGAGGAGGGCGCTGCCCTGACTATGGTTGAGCATCAAACAGGCGAGGGTGCGTATTGGAAGAATATGGTTACTGAAATTGAGATCGGCAAAAATGCCAAGCTGACTCATATTCGCATCAATGAAGATTCCAGTGAGGGTGTGCAGACCAACATGATGCACATCAACGTAGCGCGCGATGCCCGTTACGAGGGATTTGCGCTGAATATAGGTGGCAAGCTCACACGTCATGAGGCTCATGCGGAAATTCAGGGTGAAAATGCTGATGTGACGTTTAATGGTTTGAATCTTTTGAATGGTTCACAAACGGGTGATACGACAATTTTGATTGAGCATCAGGCACCGCATTGTACGTCTAATCAGTTTTATCGCACGCTGCTGGATGACAGTGCACGCGGCGTATTCCAGGGCAAGGTGCATGTTCACCGGGTTGCGCAGAAGACCGACGGGTATCAGCTTGCCAATACTTTATTGCTGTCGGATAAGGCTGAGATGAATACGAAGCCAGAGCTTGAGATCTATGCCGATGATGTGAAATGTTCGCATGGTTCAACAACGGGGCAACTGGATGAGACGCCCTTGTTTTATTTGCGCTCTCGTGGGCTTAATGAGGCCGAGGCCCGGATGTTATTGATACAGGCCTTTGTTGGCGAGGCTGTGGATAAAATTGTGGATGAAGATGTGAAAGCCACAGTAGAAAAGAAAGTTCAATCATGGTTACAGACCGTACTTTCAAAACTATGAGTGTTTCTGACCCGCTCAATGTTCGTCAGGATTTCCCGATCTTGTCACAGACGATGAACGGGAAGCCGTTTGCTTTTTTGGATACTGCTGCGAGTGCGCAAAAACCTCATGCGGTTGTTGAAGCGATGAGCGCCGTGATGGAGGAGCGCTATG
>CAYGQP010000344.1:0-2098 GCA_964352115.1 uncultured Micavibrio sp.
CCCATCAACGCCAACACCTATGCCCGGCGAAACAGGCGCAAAAACAACTGCAAAGGCTAAACAGGAAGCCATGGCCGCAAAGGATAATCTTAAAACTCTGGACAAGGTTGAACCCGCAGCCTCACGCGCTATGGGCGAAACCAAATCAGCTGTGGCCGTATCAAAGCTCGAGCGTCAGGTAAGCCTCCTTGAAATGGAGAAAGAAGCTCTGGCAAAGGAACTTGAGGAAGCCGTAAAACAAGCCGAAAACGAGAGGTTCTCTCTATCATCCGATAACTGGAACCTGGAGCGCGCAACAATGCGGTTTAATGAAGCTGAACGGCAGTTAACGCGATTAGGTACACAATTATCCCGCGAGCGCGCGCAATGCCAAATCGAAAAACGCGAACTGGAAACCATGCTTTTTGACCCTCAGGTTACAAGCCAGCAACAAATGGCAAAACTTGCGGATCTTGAGCGCCAACTGGCTAAAATGGAAGAAGAAAAGGAAACGCTTCGCATGCGATATGAATCTCGCATCCGCATTCTTGAGCAGCAGCTCGGAACGCAATAAGCTATTGATAAAATTACAAAAAGGCGCAGCATTTTGCTGCGTTTTTTTTGCACAAATTAACCGGAAAGACCGTGATGGGCATTATTGAATTACTCGAAAGCAACAAGGCAATTCTTGGTGGTCTTTCAATCGCAATTGCCACACTGATTGCCGTACTGATCAACCTTTGGCACACAAAGCGTCATGAACAACAACAATTGCGCCAAAACCAAGCCAGCTTTGCCTCCGCGCTGGCAGCAGAATTAATCGATAATTCTCAAAACCTGATTGATCTCTATCTTGAAATGGAGTCAGTTGAATTCAGGAAGCACAAAATCACGCTGTTTAAACATTTTGACCAAATCGTCTACCAAACATTGCTGCATAATTTGGGTGAACTGGGGTCGTCCCTGTCCTTTCTCATCGTCGATATATACGGAGACATCAAAAAAATTAAGGCCAGGCTTGAAGTGCTCAGCCCCGAAGAAATTGTCAGCGACCGTGTAAACATTTTACCCGACATACAACAGATTCTCGTAAAAACCACGACGGGTTCGATTGTGATGTTGTTTTATGCAAGCTATCTCAGCGGCTCAAAATTCATGAAGGCCGTACGCGAAAGGCATATGATATGGGTCGAAAAAACAATTGATCAATATTGCCAATATGTTGCAAAAATCGATAAAAGCCTTGATTTTACATCATTAGATGAGGATGACAGCGATAAGGAATTCTTCAAACGCTTCGCAAACGCCGAAGATAAATCGCGCATGAAAGCGCTATTTCAGGAAATTGAAACCGTCTTTGATCAGCTTCATGGGCGAAGACGATGGGAAGCCGCTCTTAAGCTTCGCGCCTTATCCTATAAAATTTCGAACACGCTCAATCATTTTCTGGAAATCGAACCATCAGAATATGAGCTGACAGCAGAACAACAATACCTTTAGTGCACAACATCCACACTCATGATCTCCTCTCCTTGAACGGAGATTAAAATCACGTTTGGTCGGAAATCGATGGCAGGCAATGCCAAGACAATATCCTTGAATACCCCCGCCTCGCATGTGTTATTCGTTTCGTGCAGCAATTCAAGCTTCAATATGCTGCGCTCCTTGTCCTGATCAAGTATATCCCAACCATAGTAATGCTCTCCGCAACCATAGGAATGCCCGACCGAGAGCATAATTTCATTGTTCTCAACGTCGTACCAGGCATGTGTAATGGAGATCGCATCAAAAAAAGGCAACGGCCTGTCCGCATGGTCTTCATATACACCAAGCTGGCCTTGAGTTTTCGCCCATGAATAGCTCATGAAGGCTACGCTCCCGCACACAATCAAGGCGCTCAGGAAAATGAAGAGCTTTGTGCGCATACGCTTAAAACTGATCTTCATCCAGGCTCATCATGGAGTCTGCTCCCGCCATGACCATTTTAAAGCGGCCGTCGGCCTCGGGCAACATGCGATCAAAGAAGAACTTGGCGGTTTTTATCTTGGAATCATAAAAGCCCTCTCGGCCATTCGCGCCTTCTGCCTTCTTCTCCAATGCGGTTTTCACCATCAAGCAC
>CAYGQP010000345.1:0-2069 GCA_964352115.1 uncultured Micavibrio sp.
GCGGATACCGGCAATTATGCCTTTAAATTCTTGCGCATCTAGAAGCGACTTCATCCCCTCAGTCTTGCGCATCGCTGCACGTGTATTGGGCGGCAAGGTCTGGTCCATATCCTCCTCTGGTGGGCAAAGATGATTAATGCAATCCAGATCCCACTCATTCGTCAATCGGTCACGAAAGGCATAGACCTCATCAAGCTCCTGCTCCGTATCCAGCAAAATCACAGGAAACGGCACCCGTCCGTAAAATGCCTTGCGCACCATCCACAGCAGCGCAGTTGAATCCTTGCCAATCGACCACAACATACCAAGGGGGTTCACGCGGTTATAGGCCTCGCGAATGATGTAAATGGTCTGGGCCTCTAATTCATTAAGATATGAAGTCATAATTTTCCTAAATTATCTAAACAACCAATTCATAATATTCAGCTGCATCTTTTCAATCGGTGTTGGTCCCTTATAAAGAATGGGCTTCGTCAATTTAATGCTGTCCATGTAATTTTCACAAGACCCGATATCGCTGGGGATTTCGTGAACATAAAAATCATGAACAACACTTTGATATGTATAGCGCACACTCCCTAGAGATAAAAGCACGCAAAAGTGCAAAGGTTCAGGATCTTGCTGAACAGATATGGGAAGATAATAACGCATGGTTGAATCATCAAAGCCTCTATCTTTCAAAAAGGCCATGCCCTCTTGCGTTTTTGCATGCCGATACAAATATGTAAGCTCGCCAGAAACATCTGTTTTCATGGAAGTTCTAGAGGTAAATCCAGCCCGTGCCATTTCCTCGTGAAATGTGCTTATCCCGTCATCAGAGAACATCGGAATGCCTCTAGCCTGCGCTCGAACTGATAAGTCTTCAAAGTTAAAAATATGTTCAAAAAATTTCCGTACTTCGTATTCAGGCTCGTTGTGAAAAACAATATCCTGAACAACATACCCTCGATCATTCTGCTCACAGGGCGTACGAACAACTTTGAGTTCGATCAGCTTTTTGTTGATACTTACAGGCTTGGCCAGCTCACTTTTGTGCGTTTGTATAACATAGACCTCAAAATTCCAGACATAAGCCCCATCTTCGACTTCTGAACTAAGAAATAATGGTTGCCCTACGTGCGTAATGTTTGTCAGCTTCTTGTGTGTGTCAAATTTATCAAGGACACCGCTTTTTTCCATACCACCCCAAAATTTTTCTTGGGCGTCAGATGTAAAATAAGCATCTATTTTTTCGCGATGGTCCTGCATTTGGTCATAACGAAAGACAAAACTCTGCTGAATGGCCTCTGAAACAAAGGATGAGATATCGCTCGTCTCTGCGCCGGGTTCATTGAGCGCAAAATCACATACCTTAGCCCCTGAGGCTTGCACCAAGTGTGGCAGTGAAATGGACAATAAAAGACAAAAAACAAATGCTGAAAAAACCCTTTTATTCACAGCAAACAATCTTTCTAAGCTGTTTTTAGGATTTGAGATTTGGACTCATCGGGAATAACAGCAGAGCGTCCAATTGACACATAATGGAAACCGCGACTGCGCATATCATGAATTTTATAGATGTTGCGCAGATCAATCATGCGCTTGACCTTCATCAAATCTGCAAGCCGGTCAAGATCAAGACCGCGAAATTCATTCCATTCCGTAACAATCACAAGCGCATCAGAATCCTTTGCAACATCATAAGCATCTTTGCACCAATCAACATCCTGCAAATGGTTTTGGGCTTCCTCCATTGCGGCAGGGTCATAGGCCGAGACCTTCGCACCCGCCTCCTGAAGCAAGGGGATAATCACTAGACTGGGCGATTCCCGAACATCATCCGTATTCGGCTTAAACGATAGACCCAGCACACCAATTTTCAGCCCATCAACATCGCCGCCGCATGCGCTCATCACCCGATCAGCCATAGAGCGCTGCCGCTCCGCATTCACCCAAACAACCGTATCCACAATATTCTGGGGGGCACCGTGTTTTTGACCAATCTGTGTTAGCGCCAACGTATCCTTAGGGAAACAAGACCCACCAAAGCCCGGACCCGCATGCAGGAATTTTGACCCAATACGACCATC
>CAYGQP010000346.1:0-2043 GCA_964352115.1 uncultured Micavibrio sp.
ATGTCCTGTCAGCCCTGACAGACTGGCTG
Organism: uncultured Micavibrio sp.; assembly: GCA_964352115.1. GTDB lineage: Bacteria > Pseudomonadota > Alphaproteobacteria > Micavibrionales > Micavibrionaceae > CAYGQP01. The sequence continues at coordinate 30 of CAYGQP010000346.1, forward strand.
GATGGTTATTTAGCGCGTAAATGGAACCAGATCACGGCCTTTGGCACCTTTCTCGACCCCATTGCTGATAAAATCCTTGTCGGGGCCCTGCTCATCCTATTGATAGAATTTGATCGGTTGCCCGGATTATGGACGATCGCAGTAATCATTATTTTCACACGCGAATTTCTCGTGGCTGGCCTGAGGGAGTTCTTAGGCCCTAAAAACATTCAGCTTCCTGTAACCAACCTCGCCAAATGGAAAACCGCCGTGCAAATGATCGCATGCGGAGCGCTTATTCTGGGCCCCTTCGCGCCATTCACACTTATGGCCGGGCAAATCGGCCTCGCTATCGCCGCCATTTTAACCGTGATGACCGGATGGATTTATATCAAAGGCTCGCTAGACCACTTCAAATAAATCAGATAAACCTAGGGTGAGGATTCATAACCATGCCTGATTTATACAATCTCCTTCGCCCCGCGCTCTTCGCTCTCGACCCGGAAACGGCGCATAACATCACGCTGAGGGCCATGCGCATGGGCCTGATGCCCGCACAACCGCAAACAAACGCGCCGGAACTGGAGCAAACGCTGTGGGGACTGAAATTCCCGAATGCCGTCGGTCTGGCCGCGGGGTTTGATAAAAATGCCGAAGTCATGACCAGCGCTTTCAAGCTCGACTTCGGATTTGTCGAGGTCGGCACCGTCACCCCAAAACCGCAGGACGGCAATCCAAAACCTCGCGTGTTCCGTGACCCATCCCATAACGCCGTCATTAACCGCATGGGCTTTCCCAATGGGGGCATGAAGGTGTTTAAGGATAATTTTGAAGCTTTTCTCAGCCGCAAAAAACGTCCGCAAGGCATTATAGGTATCAATATCGGCATGAACAAGAATCAGAAAAACCCATCCCATGATTACGCAGTCTTGATCAAAATGCTCGGCCCGATGGCGGATTACCTGACCATCAATATCTCCTCCCCCAATACACCAGGTTTGCGCGATCTTCAGCGGCGCGAACCCTTACTGGAGCTTTTGGGCGCGATTCATGAGGAGCGCCGGAAAGCCTGCGGCAACCATCCGCCCCCTGTATTGGTCAAGCTCGCACCTGATCTGGACGATGCGCAATGCGAAGAATTGGCCACAACCTTATTGGATGCTAAAGTCGACGGTGTGATCCTCAGCAACACAACGCTCGATCGCCCTGAAACCTTGCCCAATGGCTTTCGCGAGGAACAAGGCGGCCTGAGTGGCCAGCCCCTGACCGATAAATCCACAGGGATTATTAAACGCTTCTATACCCTCACAAACGGTGCGCTCCCTATCATTGGCGTAGGGGGCATCAGTACGGGAAAACAAGCCTACGACAAGATTAAAGCTGGTGCGAATCTAGTACAGCTTTATACTTCTCTTGTATTTCGCGGCCCATCTGTGGCATATTATGTCAATCAAGAACTGAGAGACCTGTTAAAGGCCGATGGGTTTACGCATATTTCTGAGGCTGTTGGGGCCGATATGCGGAGCGAAAAAGTAACGACAGCGTTGGGGAACACTGAATCACATGACGAAAAGAACACCGTCAAAAACAAAGCATAAAAAACAATCGCCTTTGGCGGCCTTATCTCTATTGGCTGTTGCATGCGCCGTATGCGGCCTCGCCTTTTTATCTATGGAACTTGCGTTTCTTGCGGTCGGCTACCTCGGGGTTTGCACCTTTATGTTGATCGATCACAAACGCAGAAAGCACTGGGAAATGGCCTCAGGCTTCAAACTTCACCTGATCGCCGAAAACCATGACCGTCTGGTGCGTGAAGTCGCGCGCCAGGGCGAAGACCTTGCCGTGCTCAAGGAAAATAATGCCCGCGCCTCTCATGTTAATGCTGAACAGGAAACACTGTCCCACGCCCCTGCCTCTGCACAAGCCAGCGCGCCAAAGGCCCCTCTCTCACAAAGGCCAGCCACCAAAATAACAGCTCCAAAAAGAAAACCCGCAAGACGGGAGAGTAAATCATTCCATAAGCTATGGAACATGG
>CAYGQP010000347.1:0-2038 GCA_964352115.1 uncultured Micavibrio sp.
GATCACGGCGGCAGATCATGTGAGAGCCGGTGATTTGTCGGCACGTGTTCCAGAAAATGAAAAGCTGGAGGAATTCGCTTTTCTTGGTAAAGCGTTCAACCGCATGACAAAACAGATTGAAGAACAACAAGGCGCACTCATTGATGCCAACCGTCAACTTGATCGTAGGCGTCAGCTCACGGAAACGGTGCTTACCGGTGTATCTTCCGGGGTGCTTGGTGTGAACGCAAAGGGGAAAATTCACCTTGCAAATGCCTCTGCGGAAGAAATGCTGAGTGTGAATGATCAAACCATAGTTGGGCAGCCTGTTATATCCGTATTTCCCGAAATTGAAGAACATCTTAAGGTCGCGCATGGACAGCCGCACAAGGCTACGCGGGCCGAACTGCCTTTTATGCACAATCAGGAAAAACGGCGCGTCTTTATGGTGAATATTGTTATTGAGATGATGGGTGAGGAAGACATCGGCGCAATTATTACCTTCGATGACATCACGGAATTTCAATCAGCTCAGCTCAAAGCTGCATGGTCGGACGTTGCACGCAGAATTGCACATGAAATTAAAAACCCGCTGACACCAATTCAGCTCTCTGCAGAACGTTTAAGACGAAAATATTCTGATCAAATCACAAAAGACCCCGAAATTTTCCAGCAATGCACAGAAACAATTGTTAAGCATGTTGAGGATATCGGTCGAATGGTGAATGAATTTTCGTCCTTTGCTCGCATGCCCGAAGCTGTAATGCAGCAGGGTGATTTGGCCAAAGACGTCGAAGATGCTCTTTTCCTTTACAAACAGGCGCATGGCGATATTTCATTTTCGCTTGATAAGGGGCGTAATCTTTCATACCCCGCTAAGTTTGACTCGCATCAGTTAAGGCAGGCCCTGAATAACCTCATACAAAATGCCGTTGACTCGATTCACGCCCGTATCGAAGCCGGAATGAGCGCTGAGCCAGGACACGTCTTTATCCAGCTGGGGCATTTTGAAGACAACGAACCATTTATAGCTGTCCGCGATAATGGTCTGGGTCTTCCCAAGGAATCAAACCCCATACATCTCACGGAGCCGTATGTAACACATAAACCAAAAGGAACGGGACTGGGGTTAGCGATTGTGAAAAAAATCATGGAAGACCACGGCGGAGAACTTATTTTAGGGAATCCAGAATGGCTAAAAGCCTACGGCGATTCGGACGCCCTGGGCGCGACAATCATTTTAATGTTCCCAAAGCATGAAGAAAAACAACAAACCAACGAGGCCGCAGCTTAACGTTATGACTCCACAAAAAGAAACAAAAGCAAAAGACATTCTAATCGTCGATGACGAAGCAGACATTCGCAAACTCATAGAGGGTATTTTGATGGATGAGGGCTATAAAACCCGTCAAGCAGGCGGAGCCCGCGAATGTTTTGAGGCAATGAATAATAAAAGGCCTGATCTGGTGATTTTGGATATATGGCTTCAGGGAAGTAGCCATGACGGGCTTGAAATTCTCGATCAAATTCAGCTCGATTACCCAATGGTACCCGTCATCATGATTAGTGGCCACGGGACGATTGAAACTGCCGTAAATTCAATTCAGAAGGGCGCATATGATTTCATTGAAAAGCCCTTTAAATCTGATCGATTGTTATTGATGATCAAGCGTGCGCTCGAGGCCGCATATCTGCGTCGTGAGAACGCGGACTTGAAAAAGCGCGCCCCAAGGGATGTTCTTGAGTTTATAGGCTCCTCTTCTGTTACAGAGGGCTTGAAACAAGACTTAAAACGCGTTGCTCCCTCAAACAGCCGCGTTCTAATAACTGGCCAACCCGGTACTGGTAAAGAGGTGGCCGCCCGCTATATTCATAAAAATTCCAGTCGCACAGAGAAACCGTTTATGGTTTTAAACTGCGCGACCTTGAGGCCTGATCATCTTGAAATTGAACTATTTGGCAGCGCAAAGACAAACGAGCATGATGAACAGGTGGGGCTGCTTGAAAAGGCTGAGGGCGGAACGCTTTTCCTCGATGAGGTTGCGGATATGCCTGCTGA
>CAYGQP010000348.1:0-2035 GCA_964352115.1 uncultured Micavibrio sp.
ATCCACCGGAAGATGGGCATCCCTATGATATTGTCGATTCCAGCCGTTTGCGGCAAGTGGTTGAAATCAAAATGAAAGGCGCCGGGGGGAAGGCGTTTCTTGCGTCTATTAATCAGGTTGTCGTGCATGAGGGCGATGGCCGGGTTCGCACCCGTGCTGTGGTTCATGACCTGACGACTGAGCGTGAAATGCGTCAGGCGCTCAAGGCCTCGGAAGATCGTTTCCAGAGGTTTTTTGAGGAAGCGCCGCTCGGAATTATTCAGGTGAATGACAAGGGTGAAATTGCGGATTGTAACAGTGCGTTCGCGTCTATGCTGGGGGTCAGTATTTTAGATGTCGAGGATATGGTTTTTCATGACTTTGTACATGAAGAAGATCGCGATAAGGTGCTGGCAAGAATAAATAAAATTGAGCAGGGGCAGCAAGCAGGAGCGCCGCTGGAGATCACGTTGGTTTCCGAGGAAAATGAAGTATCTACACAGATGTATGCCAGAAAGTTCAGAGATGGTGGGAATGTTGTTTTGCACTTCATTGATGTAACAGAACAAAAGTCACTTGAGGCGCAGTTCGTGCAGTCACAAAAGATGCAGGCAATTGGTCAATTGGCCGGTGGTGTTGCGCATGACTTTAATAATCTTTTGACGGCGATTGTTGGATTTTGTGATTTGTTGCTGCTGCGCCACAAACCAGGCGATCCTTCCTTTGGCGACATTATGCAGATTAAGCAGAATTCAAACCGGGCGGCGAATTTGGTTCGTCAATTGCTGGCGTTTTCAAGGCAGCAAACCCTTCGTCCGCGTGTGCATGATATTACGGACATCCTGACTGAAGTTTCTCATCTTTTGCGCCGTCTTATTGGTGCGCAGATAGAGCTTGAGCTCTCTCATGGCACGGATTTGGGGCTGGTTAAGGTTGACGAGGGGCAGATGGAGCAGGTTTTGATCAACATGGCGGTGAATGCCCGCGACGCCATTGGCGATACAGGGACCGTTACAATCAGCACAGAAAATTTCACAAACAGGAAGCCAAAGGAGCTGATTTCCGAAGAAATGCCGCCCGGCCATTGGACACTCATTAAGGTTGCCGATACTGGTCACGGAATTTCGAAGGAAAATATGACGCGTATTTTTGAGCCTTTCTTTACCACGAAAGCCGTGGGTGAGGGCACGGGGCTTGGGCTGGCTACGGTATACGGAATTGTGCGCCAAACCGGCGGGTTTTTGCATGTGGAAAGTAAGGTCGGTAAGGGCACGACATTCTTTATTTATCTCCCGCGGGCCACGGACGCCGATCAGGAAGAGTTTGCCAAGGAAGAGGAGATTCCAGAGGACACAACGAAGGATCTGACCGGGACTGAGCGGATCATGCTGGTTGAAGATGAGGACGCGGTGCGGACATTCAGCGAGCGTGCGCTGCGTAATAAGGGCTATGAGGTTCTCTCGGCTGATTGTGGTGAGGCGGCGCTTGAACTGTTTGAAAACGTCGGTGAAGCCAAGTTGGACCTGCTTATTACCGATGTGGTTATGCCCGGTATTGATGGGCCGACACTGGCGCAGCGTATCAGGCAGAATAACCCTGATCTGAAAATAATTTTTATATCCGGCTATACCGAAGACAAGCTGAGAGACTATATGGCCGCGAATACGTTTTTCCTGCCGAAGCCATTCTCTCTGAAGCAATTGGCCGCGAAGGTCAAAGACGTGCTGGAGGGCTAATCTCGCCCTATGTCTGGTTCTTTTTCGATCTCATCAGTTGATTGGTTGAAGCTGGTTCTCTTGTCTTTGCTTTGGGGTGTGTCCTTTATTTTTATGGAGGTTGCCCTAGAGGAACTGGGAACGTTTACAATAGTCACAGCGCGCGTTGGAATTGCCGCAATTACGATGAACATATTGCTGGCGTTCAAGGGAAGAAACGTTTTTCATTACAAAGAGCATTTTCTCAGTTTTGCCATTATGGGGGTTGTGGCGAATGTTATTCCTTTCTCGCTGATTGTTGGGGGGAAAATTTATGTAACGTCCTCTTTGTCAGCGATTTT
>CAYGQP010000349.1:0-2025 GCA_964352115.1 uncultured Micavibrio sp.
TCTCATAGCAACCGATATCGCAGCCCGTGGTTTGGATGTTCCGCACATTGAGCATGTCATTAATTATGATCTGCCGCAGGTCGCGGAAGATTATATCCACCGCCTTGGCCGCACGGCACGCGCTGGCGCAGCTGGTTCTGCACTGTGTTTTGTCTCTCCGCAGGAAGGCCGCAAATGGCATGCGATCCAGATGTTGGTTAACCCCGATGCTGTTGCGAATGATATGGGCGGTTTTGAACAACGCCGAAACAAAAAACCTCGCCGCGGTAAGCCTTATCGTGGCAGACCTTCAAAATCCGAAGGTGGGTTCAACAAAGGCGGATATAAAGGTAAGCCAAAATCAGCCAACCCTGACCACGCTGAAAAAACGGAAAAACCGGCAAGACCAGAAAGGTCCGCAAGCACAGATAGAGCCGATAGACCAGAAGGTGGTTTCAAAAAAGAGGGTGGTTTCAAAAAGTCATCCGGCAAGCCAGCACATAAGCATAAATTTGCGCGTTCTGACGTTGGCGCTAAGAAACGCAGATTCGATGGCTCAGAAAATGCTGAGCAAGGTCAGCCAAAAAAGAAGTTCAGATCTGAGCGCCCACAAAATGCGCAAGATGGTCAAAAGCCTCAAGGCCAGAAACCAGCCTTCAAGTCATCAGGCAAGCCTGCGCATGTAAAGCCCAGAAAAAAGAACTTCAAGGCAAAAACAAACCCGGGTCAGTCCTCTGGTGGACAGCCGTATAAGGGAAAGCCGCACAAGGGAAACCCAAAAGGCAATAAACAGGGAACAAAAAAGGTTGCTTAAATCTTTTGCTTCACTTTTGTTTCGCAGTTTTGTAAACCATGGCTGTGAAACATTGGTGAAGCGCTTTAAAGCCACTTAGAGCATGAACGCTAAAGTAAAGAAGAACGGAAAATTATGGTACAGGAACTTCGCAATATTGCGATTATTGCTCACGTTGATCACGGCAAAACAACGCTAATTGACTCCCTTATGAAACAAAGCGGTATGTTCCGTGATAACCAGAACGTTGATGAGCGTGTGATGGACTCCAATGATTTGGAGAAGGAGCGCGGGATTACTATCCTCGCCAAGCCGACATCTATTCAATGGGGCGAAACGCGCATTAACATTATCGACACCCCCGGCCACGCCGATTTCGGCGGTGAGGTTGAACGTGTTCTGCATATGGCCGATGGCGTGATTTTGTTGACGGATGCTGCCGAAGGGCCAATGCCACAAACGAAGTTCGTTTTGGGCAAGGCGCTGAAACAGGGCCTGAAGCCGATAGTGATTATCAATAAAATTGATCGTCCCGATGGACGCCCGGAAGAGGTCGTTGACGAGGTCTTTGATCTCTTTGTGTCTCTAGATGCTACGGATGAACAGCTCGATTTCCCGATCCTTTATGCTTCTGGCCGCGATGGTTGGTGCGTGAAGGAGCTGGAGGATGAGCGCGAAAACCTCTCTCCACTTCTCGATCTTGTTCTGGAGCATGTTCCTCCGCCATCCGGCGATAAGAATGCACCATTTGCGATGTTGGCCACGTTGCTGGATTCCGATCCATTTTTGGGTCGTTGTTTGACCGGCCGCGTCATTCAGGGCTCCGCAAAAGTAAACGATACCGTGAAGGCGCTGAGCCTTGATGGAAAAACCGTTGAAACGGGACGCCTAACAAAGCTTTTAACCTTCGATGGCACGGAGCGTGTGCCTGTTCAGCAAGTCAATGTCGGTGACATTATTTGTATTGCTGGCCTAACAAAAGCCTCGGTTGCGGATACAATTGGCGCACCAACGCTTGAAAAACCGACTCCATCGACACCGATTGACCCGCCAACTATGGCCGTCATGATTTCGGTAAATGACTCGCCGTTTGCGGGTCAGGATGGATCAAAAGTAACATCAACGGCCATTCGTGAGCGATTATTGGCTGAAAATGAAGTGAATGTTGCGATCACGTTTGAAGAAAGCGCCGGTAAGGATGCATTTGAAATTGGCGGTCGCGGTGAATTGCAGCTCGGCGTTTTGATTGAAAC
>CAYGQP010000350.1:0-2024 GCA_964352115.1 uncultured Micavibrio sp.
TGAAAGACCATACCGACCTTTTGACGCAAAAGAATGGTATCAACATTGTCTTTATAAATATTATACCCATCTAAACGCACCTTACCGGTCACACGGCATCCATCGACATAATCATTCATTCGGTTTAAACAGCGAATAAACGTTGATTTCCCGCAACCAGACGGGCCAATCAAGGCCGTAACCTTATTGTTCAAAATCCCTAAATTTACATCGAAGAGCGCTTGCTGTGTGCCATAGAATACGCTCAATTTCTGCGCCTTCATACGAATTTTATCGTCGGTTTGAATACTTTTCTTTGAACGTTTTACTGTTTGTGCCATCTACTTTTTTCCTACCACTTAATTTCAAAGCGCCGGCGAATGTAGATCGCCAACATATTAATGAGAATCATAAACCCTAGCAGAACCATAATGGCCGCGGCAGTTTTTTCAACAAAGCCGAGCTCCGGATTATTGGCCCAAAGATAGACCTGAACAGGCAAAGTCGTAGCCGGGTCAGAAAAGCTTTTTGGAATATCTGCCACAAACGCCACCATACCAATCATCAGCAATGGCGCTGTTTCACCAAAGGCGCGCGCTACACTCAAAATTACCCCCGTCATGATACCAGGCAGGGCATAGATAAAGGTATGATGAAAGGCCACTTGCGTTGGCGTGGCCCCAAGCGCGGCGGCCGCAAATCGAATGGACGGCGGCACCGCCCGCAAAGCATTACGCGTTGCAATGACGATCACAGGCAAAATAAGCAATGCCAAAACCATACCGCCGACCAGGGATGAGGAGCGCTCCATCCCAAAAAAGTTCAGAAAAACAGCAAGCCCTAACAAACCAAAAATGATAGAGGGCACAGCGGCCAGATTATTGATATTGATCTCAATAAAACTGGTGAACCAATTCTTAGGCGCAAATTCTTCGAGGTATATGGCCGTGGCAACGCCGAGGGGGAACGCGAGAAAAATACACACGAGAATGGTCATAAAAGACCCAATTGTCGCAACCAGAACACCCGCACGCTCGGCTTCACGAGAATCCCCATTTTGAAAAAACGGCCAGTTAAACGTCATACGCATGGATTTGTTTTGGGCCAAATACGTAATCCAGCTTGCGGCTTGGGCGCTTATATCACCGCCCCATTCCGATTGTTTATAGAAATGGCGTTTATAAAAAACGCTAACTGCACTCGAAGCGGGCAGCCATATATCTTGTTTCGTACCAATCAGATCTGGATCACGCTCGACCTTACTTTTAAGTATAAAAGACGCGTTGCGGCTAACGAGTTGGAACAAGTCTCCTCTCGCGCGGCGACTTTTATTTTCGCGCATATCAGGAAACGCCTCCAACAACGCATTCTGAATCATATTGCGATACTTATCTTGCTGAATAAGCACAGGATCAAAATCAATGGCAAGTTTGACTTCAGCTTCACGAAAAGCATATTGCCCATTGGAAATCACATTGAATATAAGGCTGGCTAGAAAAACAAATGCTATAAGTATGGCAAGAAATCCCGCAATCTGGAAGCGGCTTTCACGGCGTTTTCTTCGGCGCAATTCCCGATGTTTGGGCTTCTTGCTGTAAGCCTTATACATGAACGGACTTTTTTTGCGCTGAACCCGCAGCATGGCAATACGCGTATGTCTTTGAAAAGGTTTAATCATATTGCTCTCGATATTTCTTGATGATAACCAACGCAACAACGTTTAAAAACAACGTCATGAAGAACAAGGAGAAACCTAGCGCAAAAGCAGCCAGTGTTTTGTCACTATCGAATTCATGATCTCCAACAAGCAGCGTTACGATTTGAACCGTCGCTGTCGTAACGGATTCCAGTGGATTGAAGGTCATTTGAGCAGCCAGACCCGCAGCCATGACGACAATCATAGTCTCCCCTACGCCGCGTGAAACGCCGAGTAACAAAGCGCTGATAACGCCTGGCAACGCAGCAGGCAAAACAACTTTTTTGATTGTCTCGGACTGTGTCGCCCCCATCGCCAATGAACCGAAGCTCAGCGACTTCGGTACGGC
>CAYGQP010000351.1:0-2020 GCA_964352115.1 uncultured Micavibrio sp.
TCTCAGAACTGGCCGCGCGCATGTGAATTTGCTCGATACCGTTGTTGTTGATTTGTATGGCTCCAAAATGCCGCTCAATCAGGTGGGAACGGTGAACGCGCCGGAACCTCGCTTGCTAACGGTACAAATATGGGATGGAAACGCGGTTAAGCATGTTGAAAAGGCAATCCGCGATGCTGGACTCGGCCTCAATCCGCAGGTGGATGGATCGACTGTCCGTATCCCCATCCCTGATTTGAATGAGGAACGCCGGACTGAACTCACAAAAGTTGCCGGAAAATACGCTGAGACCGCGCGCATCGCCGTGCGTAATGTTCGACGCGATGGAATGGATGCGATCAAAAGCGGCGGTGAGTCTGAAGACGAGCAAAAGCGCTTATCAGAGGAGGTTCAAAAATTAACCGACTCAACGATCCAAAAAATTGACACAATGTTGGCCGATAAAGAAAAAGACATTATGACTGTCTAGTCGTAATAAACCAATCAACATTAAAAAAAACAGAACATCATGACGCGCAAAACTGTTATCCAGGACCCCACACCCCCTTGTCATGTTGCCATCATTATGGATGGCAATGGACGTTGGGCAGCTAAAAGAGGCCTACCCAGAACAGCAGGCCATAAACAGGGCGCGGAGGCTGCCAGGCGCGTTGTCAATTCAGCCGCGGAACTGGGTATTCAATATATTACCCTTTTCGGCTTTTCGACGGAAAACTGGAACAGGCCTGAAGGCGAAATCAAAGAGCTTATGAGCTTGCTACGCTATTATCTGCGCTCCGAAACTGCAGAGTTACACAAAAACGGTGCTCGCCTGCGTGTGATCGGCGATCGTGAAGGTCTTGACGATGATATTGTCCAGCTAATCACAAACGCTGAGGAACTGACGCAGGACAATAAGGAGATTACAGTTGTGATTGCCCTGAATTACGGCGGCCGTCATGATATTTTACGTGCAGCCTTCGCGGCGGAGGGTGATGATCTTCGTTCGTTTGCGGAATCATTTGAGCAAAAACTGATGACGTCGGACATCCCTGATCCTGATATTCTCATCCGTACCAGTGGCGAACAGCGCATTAGCAATTTCTTGCTCTGGCAATGTGCTTATGCGGAATTTGTATTTACGCCTGTTCTATGGCCGGATTTCAAAAAGAAAGATCTGGAAAATGCTCTTGCTGAATTTGCGGGCCGTGACCGCCGCTTTGGCGCATTGAAACAATCGGAAGGCTAAGGTTTGTCAGGCATAGATCACGTCAAATTAAAAGAAAGAGCGATATCTGCTTGTATTATAGGACCGCTGGCATTATTTCTGATTTTTTATGGTGGCTATCCTTTTTTAATACTCATGATCCTTGCTTTCTGCGTTGCAATCTATGAATGGATTAAGCTCTCTCTAAAATCACGGTTTAAATTCTTTTTAATTCCCATCGGGCTGCTGTACATCGCAATGTGCTTCTATGCTTTTTTTGTGATGCGCGAAGGAGCGGTTGTTGAGGTGATTGTTCTTTTGTTCATGGTGTGGGCAAGTGATATCGGAGCTTATTTTACCGGGAAATTAATTGGTGGTCCTAAGATGGCGAAAACAATTAGCCCAAACAAAACATGGTCGGGCTTTGTCGGGGCAATTCTTAGCTCTACCATGGTAAGTATAGTCTGGTTTGTAGGTATTGACGGAAACCCCATATTTTTTGAGGAAACCTTATTTTTTGCATCCGTTTTTGGTATTGTGATTGGCCTGTCTGGCCAAATTGGTGATTTACTTATATCTGCAGCGAAAAGACTTGCGAATGTAAAAGATACCGGCCAGCTCATTCCCGGGCATGGTGGATTACTGGACCGCATTGATTCTTTGATGTTGGCCTCAGTTGCTTACTTTATTTGCATGTATATGTTTTTTGCATATGGATAACCCTAAAACAATAAACATCCTCGGCGTTACCGGATCAATTGGCAAAAGCACGGTTGATGTCATTTTATCTGCGCCTGAATGCTTTGACGTGAATGTGATTACGGCACACAATAA
>CAYGQP010000352.1:0-2005 GCA_964352115.1 uncultured Micavibrio sp.
CTCGCTTGGTGAATATGATTCCAGGTCCTGACCTTTGCTGCGCAAAATTGCTGCGAGTTCTTGATCAAGCTTCTCTCTGAATTTTAAGCTATCAACATAGGATAATGGCTTTGCTGAAAAGGGTTTTAGGTCTTGAGAAACATCCTCAGGTAGCGCAGCATTGATGGGCAGAAACAAGGTCAGGCTTGTTAGCAAATCTCCCAATAAAACCATATCTTGTTGCAGCAAAATCAGATCTTTTTGTGCGGGGGTCCATTGTTCCTCCGGGGTTTTGATGATGGACAGAATAATGTCCTGTCTCTTCTCCAGAGATGCTGAAACCTGCGCGTAGGAAAATAATTTATTGTCTGTTTTTTCAAACGCTAAAATATTGAGCACGTCCGGGTTTGTGATTTTTAAAATAGGACTGTTTTCACCAAGGGCCGGATTAAAGAGCGTTTCAACAAGCCATGAAATTGCCCCCTCCTCTTTCCCGGAAAATCTTTTCATGTGAGCGCGTGCAAAACTTTGCATCGGCTTAACCCGACCTTCATGTAAAACCGGTAATGACCCAAAACGATCCATGTCAAAAGCATGTGATGACGAAGGCCATAGGACGAGCATGGTTAACAATGATGAAGTAAGAGCACGTTTTAGTGTTTTGGAAGATGTTTTTGGGTCTGCGGCCGTTCCATATCGGACCCATAAATGCAAAAGCAAGCCGATACAGAGCAGAATCCCTGAGATGTAAGGAAATGTGCGCCCTGCATTCAAAACGACAGCCAGAACCGATACATCACCCTGTGGGGTTTCCAGATATGAGGATTGAAAGAACGTATAGCCCTTGTATCGCAGGGGCTCATTCATGCTGATGAGGCTTTCCCACTGCGCATCGCCATCATAAATGCGCACGCGCGATTGATACGATTTGGCCAATGATGTGCCGGGGTGCATTTCCTTGGTGAATTCCAGCAGGCGAATTGAGAATGGCAAGGCTCTGCGCTGCTTGCGCAGAACGATTTGATAAGTTTCGCCATTCATTTGAAATTCTGGCCATTGCAGAACATCTTCCAAAACAACATGAATACCGTCCTGATCTGTTCCGTTCATCTCAAAGCCAACGCCTGACATATTCATTTCGTCCTCATGACGAAGTGCATCCGGGCTTAATTGCATATGCTGGGCCATGCTGTAATAGACTTTGCTGTCTTGTTGCTCTCTTGGCTGTATTTTACAATTTTGGCAGGTTTCTATGACACTAAGGGTGAGCGGCAAATCGCCAAAGCGCAATTCATCGCCTATTTCGATCTGTTTTTGCTGGTGGGTTCCCACAACATCGCCCCCAGCGTTTAAGAGCGCGAGTTCCCGGATATGATAATCGGCGATGACGGTTTTTTGTTCGCCCTCTGCTAGGTCAATAAACCCCTCTTCGCTCATGACCATTGTCAACAGGCCACCGAGCAGCAGCAAGAGCACAGACATATGCGTGAGAATGATCCCCGAATTTCGACGCGTCCAAGGACTTTTCAAGAACAGCTTGAAGCACAGATTTGTAATGATGATGCCAAGTATAAGCGGCAATCCGGGCAAGGGCACTGGCCCCCACCAGAAAACAAAGGCGCTAAAAAACATATGCGTTGCCTCATACAGGCCGATATATTTCTGGGCAATTGTCCCGACAACCAGATAGATCATCAGCACCGGCAAGGCATAATGCAAAAGTACTGGGCGGGACAGAACATCTGTGAGACTTTTCAGCTTTGACATAGGCGTAATATAGGGTCTCATTTTCGTTTTGAATAGCCAAGGGCGAAATTTTTGAAAATTTCTAGGGTTTCTTCGCTTACATGATGTTCAATCCCCTCTGCATCAAGCTCTGCTGTGGTTTTGCTCACGCCGAGTTTAATTAAAAACGCGACAATAATTTCATGGCGCTTTTTACATTTTAAAGCCAGATCTTCGCCCTTTGGCGTTAAAAAGATTGAGCGATAAGGTTCACTCGTGATGTACCCCTCATCCTTAAGGC
>CAYGQP010000353.1:0-1965 GCA_964352115.1 uncultured Micavibrio sp.
CTTTGGCTCTGCTGGTCAGCGATGTTCGGCGCTTCGTATTTTATGCGTGCAGGACGATGTTGCGGATAAAATTATTCGCATGCTGCAGGGGGCAATGGCAGAGCTTCAGGTCGGCGCACCCGGCGATCTTTCGACCGATATTGGCCCGGTGATCGATGAATCCTCGCGCGCGACGTTGCTGAAACACCGTGAGGGTCTGAAAGGTTCGGGTAAGCTCATATTCGAAATACCGCTTGAGGCCGATTTAACACAGAATGGCACGTTTTTTGCGCCTTGTGCCTATGAATTAACCAATCTGGACGGGCTGGAACGCGAAGTATTTGGGCCAATGCTTCATGTCATACGATATAAACGCAAGGAATTACCGCAACTGATTGAGGATATTAATGCCAAGGGCTATGGGCTGACGCTGGGTATTCACAGCCGCATTGAGGAATTCCAGAATTACATCACAAAAAATGTCCGCGCAGGTAATGTGTACGTGAATCGTTCTATGATCGGCGCGGTTGTAGGCTGTCAGGCGTTTGGAGGCATGGGGCTTTCGGGCACGGGGCCAAAGGCGGGCGGACCGCATTATCTGCATCGTTTCGCCACGGAAAAAGCCATCAGCATCGATACAACGGCGTCGGGCGGAAATGCGAGCCTTGTATCTTTGATGGAATAGGCACTAATATAAGCACTATGACAAAAGGGAGTCGAGTTATATGAAAGTTCTATTGGTTGGCAGTGGTGGCCGCGAGCATGCGCTGGCATGGGCAATGGCCCAATCAGATTTGTGCAAATCATTATATTGCGCCCCCGGAAACGCGGGGATCGCGGAATGCGCGGAATGCGTTGATATCGCCGCTGAAGATGTCGATGGGATTGTGAACTTCGCCAAGCAGGAGAGCGTTGATCTTGTCGTTGTTGGCCCTGAGGCCCCGTTGGTAAAAGGCTTGGCAGATCGTCTAGATCAAGAAGGCATCCTTGTTTTTGGCCCATCCAAAGCCGCGGCTCAGCTTGAGGGATCAAAAGGATTCATGAAAGATTTGTGCCAGAAATATGATATTCCCACCGCAGCGTATGGCAGATTTTCTGAGATAGAAGAGGCTAAAGAATTCATCCAAAAACATGGTGCACCTATTGTTGTGAAAGCTGATGGTTTGGCCGCGGGTAAGGGCGTGATTATCGCGCAAACTCAGGATGAGGCAATTGAGGCCGCCGCAGATATGCTCAGCGGTGAATCGTTTGGCGATGCCGGTCAGGAAATCGTCATCGAGGAATTTCTCGACGGCGAAGAGGTGAGCTATTTTGCTCTGGCTGATGGTGACACGTTCCTTCCACTCGCATCCGCGCAAGACCACAAGCGGGCCTTTGATCATGATGAGGGGCCAAACACAGGGGGCATGGGCGCGTATTCTCCTGCGCATCTCATGACGGCAGAGCTAGAGGAAAAAATCATTCATCAGATTATTAAACCAACGATTGCCGCGATGAAATCTGAGGGCTGCCCGTTTAAAGGTGTCCTATATGCCGGGTTAATGATCGTTAATGGCCAGCCCTATTTGATTGAATATAATGTGCGCTTCGGCGACCCGGAATGCCAAACGTTAATGATGCGCCTTCAGGGTGACATGTTGGAGATCTTGCAGGCGTGCGCGAAAGGCGCTCTTGTCGGCGTGCGCGGCAAAGTCTCATGGCGACCCGAAAGCGCACTTTGTGTTGTGATGGCTACGAATGGCTATCCGGGGTCCTATCCAAAAAACACAGTTATTAAGAATTTAAACCAAGCGAATGACATCGATAACACAAAGGTTTTTCATGCCGGAACGGCGAAAAATGATGCGGATGAGATTGTCAGCACGGGCGGCCGCGTTCTTGGCATCACGGCATATGGCGAAAACATAGGCCACGCGAAACGACTAGCTTATGAAGCCGTTGACTTGATTGATTGGCCCGATGGCTTTTGCCGCCGCGATATTGGAT
>CAYGQP010000354.1:0-1953 GCA_964352115.1 uncultured Micavibrio sp.
GCGGATCAGGTTCACATCCGTGATGTCATCGAAGCACTGGCCAAAGATATATAAACCATGATGCTCTGTTTAAGTCGTTTCGCTTTTTCTGCCAGCAAGGCGTGCGCGACAAAGCGTAGAAACCTGCGTGAGGAGCAAAACAACGACAATGGCAGAACAATGGGAATGACTTAAATGGTCTTTAAAGCCGAACATCTGGAACGCGTCCTGCGCCTCAGACAAAGATCTGAAGGCGCGGCGGAAAAAATTCCGGCCCTTCTAGCCGAAGCTGATAAAGTTGTCGCCTCCGTTCTTCACGGTGAACACCCCCAGAGAAAATCAGGCATTGGCGAAAAATTCTGGCAGTTCCGTGAGTACACGCCGTTTGATCGTCCGCAGGACATCGATTGGCGCCAAAGCGCGAAGACCGAGCGTGTCTACATTCGGCAGAAAGAGCGTCAAACAAATCAAACAATGCTCGTTTGGGCGTCAAATGAACCGGGGATGCACTTCACTTCTGATCCGGGCACCCAAACCAAGCACCGCTCCGCCAGCGTCCTCGCCCTTGCAATTGCGCTTCTTCTAACGCGAGGCGGAGAACGCGTTGGTCTGCTCGGGCAAAAGAGGCCCGGCACATCTGAAATTACACTAGAGACAATGGCGCATGATCTGTCAGATCCCTCAGCCTATGTCCCCGAAACGCATAACCTTAGCAGCGTTCACATCCCCCAAAATGCGGGTCTGATTTTACTCAGCGATTTTTTATCGCCCATTGAAAACCTGAATGACATATTCAAATCTTTATCTTCCGTCTGTGATCAGGGACACATCATTCAGGTTCTCGACCCGGCAGAGCTGACCCTTCCCTATCAGGGACGATATGTGTTCACCAATCCGGCCGCAAAGGGCGAGAAAATCCACATCCAAAACGTTGGTGCAATGCGAAAAGAATATGTTGAGCGACTGAATGAGCATAACCAGCGCCTGAAGGAACTCTGCCGTCAGTATAATTGGGGGTTCACGCTTCATAACACCGGCACCCCGCACGAAGAAACCCTATCCGCCATGTGGGCGGATATGAACATGAACCGTAAAGACGCAAAGCAGGTTCACCTATGATCGGATTTCTCAGCAATATCACATTCCTCAACCCTTGGGTGCTAGCGGGGCTAGGTGCGCTTCCTGTGCTCTGGTTCCTGCTGCGAATTACGCCGCCTGCGCCAAAAACCCTTGCCCTTCCGTCAATGCGGTTCCTCATGGGCCTTGAGGTCAAGGAACAAACACCAAGCCATACACCTCTGTGGATTTTGATTATGCGGATGATTATGGCCGCCCTTGTGATTTTTGCGCTTGCAAACCCCATCCATAATCCGGCGGGTGGCTTGCCCGACACAAAAACTCTTCGTCTGGTCATTGATAACGGCTGGGAATCCGCCCAAACGTGGTCAGCGCAAATGAAAGCCGCGCAAGACATACTGGAACGCGCAGGACGCGAAAAGAAAGAAGTTTTCCTCCTAACCACCGCGCCGCAACCGGGCAAAGAACAACCTCTGGCCCAGGGCCCTATGAATGCCAATAGCGCGGAAGCGATTGTGAGTGCTATGGAGCCGCTGCCGTGGCCAGCAGATTACACACAAGCCGCAAAAGTTATAAACGAAAACCAAACCTTGAAAAGTGCCCATAGCTTTTGGTTTTCCTCCGGGCTGTATGGAACCGATCATGAAGCTCTTGCAAAAAACCTGGAAGATCAAGGCGCACTGACATACATCTCCCCCTCTTCTGAAAAGCTCCCCATTGCCCTGAAGGCAGCGAATAAGTTTGATGTGCAGTTTCAGATCGATGCCATTGCGCCAGCTAGCTCACCGCTTTCCCGGCAAATTTCTGTTCAGGCCGCGACCAGTAACGGTCAAGTCATTGATCAACAAATCGCCAAGTTTGAAACCGCAGGCCAGCCCATTACAATAACATTTGATA
>CAYGQP010000355.1:0-1949 GCA_964352115.1 uncultured Micavibrio sp.
TCCATCAGGACATCGATTGTTAGAATGATTATTAGCCATAGCGTTGTTCCGCAAAGCCTTGCATTCGATCCGCCATCGCGCTTTGCCGAATTTTGCGATCAACCGCAAAACACGAAAAATTGCGTATTCCACCCTAATGGCGGTGCGGCCAATTACGATACCGTTCCAGATGCCTTAACAACTGAGCCATCTCAAGTTTGGACATTTAATGATCGAAACCAGATTTCAATGCTTGGCCTCTCGGACGAAGACGTCTCAGATAACAATGCTGAAATCATAGCTTTCGCTGCAAATTTAAAGGCTGAAGCGTGCCATGAGTTAAATAAACAGCTCGGCATTTCAGGTGTTCCTCAAGAAACGGATATTGATGTCACATCCCAATTAATAGGAGCAGCATCTTTAAGCGCCTTTGGAGGAACAATTGGTGGAGACGATGCACAAGAGCTTAACTCTCAGCCTTTTGGCTGTTTCCAGCAAGATGGTATTCATTACTACTATCATGTCCTTATAGAGCAATAAAATCATGCGTTTATGATGCCATTCGGTTACTGGCCATTGGCTTATCCTTTATCAGATAAGACATGAGCGCATTAAGTCTCAACAGGCCTTCCTGAGAGAGCTTGAGGTTGTCTTTGGTCAGGGCCGCCCACCCTTGATCAATCGCGGTTTGGAGCTTTTCAGTATCCAGATAAGCGTTCCATGCCCCCTCCCCCTGCGCAGCAAGGTGCGCAAGGCTGATCCCTTCGCTCAACCGCAACCCCATCATCAGGGCCTCAATATAGCGGTCATACGGGCTTAATTCCTGATACGGGTGAGTGCCGAAGCCCTTTTCCTCGACCTGTTCAAGCCAGATATCGGCGGCATGATGCTCACGGGTTGCATATTTTGTTCCATCCAATGACAAACGCCCATGCGCCCCCGGACCAATGCCGATATAATCCTGATACTGCCAGTACAACATATTGTGACGTGATTCATGGCCGGGCGCTGCATAATTAGAAACCTCGTAGGCTGGCAGGTCATTTTGCGACAAAATATCCTGCGTCAGCGTATAAAAATCAGCAGCAACATCCTCTTCCGGCACGAAAAATTTGCCTTGCTCATGGTCGAAGTAAAACGGTGTGTTGCGTTCGATCGTTAATTGATAAAGCGACAGATGCCCCTTTGCAATTTTGACCGCCTCTGATAACTCATTGCGCCAATCTTCAAGCGTTTGTTCTGGCCGGGCATAGATCAAATCGAAACTCATGCGCTCAAACGTATTTTGAGCCACGTCAATGGCCGCCAGAGCCTCTACCGGGCTGTGCTCGCGGCCCAAAAACTTCAGATCAGCATCATTGAGCGCCTGTACGCCCAAAGAAACACGATTAACCCCCGCCGCTTTAAATGCTTTAAATTTCTCAACCTCAACGGATGTTGGGTTAGCCTCCAGCGTGATTTCAACTTCTGACGCCACAGGCCATGATGCATGAATTTTGTCGATGATGCGTTGCACGGTTAGCGGGTCCATAAGCGAAGGCGTCCCGCCCCCGAAATAGAGTGAAACAACCTCGCAAGATCCTGTTTTTTCAGCATAATGTTGAAGCGACGCTAGATAAGCGCTCGCCCAGCGTTCCTGATCAATTTCTGGGCGAACATAGGTATTGAAATCGCAGTACGGGCATTTGGACAAACAAAACGGCCAGTGGATATAGATGCCAATCTGGCCGTTTTTCGGTTTCATATGAAAGACTTAGCGGACGTTAAAGGACACCATATTCAAATATGCCGCATCGGCGAGATTATCGGTCGATCCAATGGCATATTCAGCAGCCTCATAAACGATGGGCAAGGCAAACAATGCACCGCCAGCCGCTAATCGAATGGCGCCATCCTTCAGAGATGTTTGTGTTGCATTTTCGACATGGTCCTTGATTTTCATGATGCCAAGGATGCCCAAAATCAAACCA
>CAYGQP010000356.1:0-1945 GCA_964352115.1 uncultured Micavibrio sp.
TGACGCGCTCTACCACTGAGCTACCGCGGCCATAGAATTGGATGTTGTCCCCAACTGCGCGCGACCTTATAACAAAAACGCTGGATTGTGAAGACGATTCTTGCCTATCATAATCATCACAAACAAAACATATTTAAACCCTATTGTGGCCCAGAACTGGGGCAAAGCTTATGAGCAATAAAGACCAATCGAAAGAGGGCAGGCGTGCAGCCGCCCTGCGGGATAATCTGAAAAAGCGAAAGGCGTTTTTGAAGGGGACAAAGGCCAAAGCGGCAAAAGAGATCAGTTCGAACAAAAAGGATGAGTAACGTGGACACCGTCAAGTCAAAGCATGAAATTGAAAAGCCAGAAGATCTGCTGAAGGAGCTTAAGGGCGCGGCCGCCCTGCCCGGTATTTTGCCCGATCATGAAATCCGCCGTTTAGCGCAGCAAGAAGGGATGATTGATCCGTTTGTTGAGAAACAAAAGCGCGATGGCAATATTTCCTACGGCCTCTCCTCTTATGGCTATGACGCGCGGTGTAGCGAGGATTTCAAAATCTTCACCAATGTCGACAACGCCATCGTTGATCCCAAGAACTTCTCGGCGCAGAGTTTTGTTGACAGAGAGACAGATATTTGCATAATACCGCCCAATAGTTTCGTGTTAACGCATACGGTCGAATATTTCCGCATCCCGAAGGATGTTCTGGTGATCTGCCTGGGCAAAAGCACATACGCGCGGTGCGGTTTAATTGTGAATGTCACACCGCTTGAACCTGGCTGGGAAGGCCACGTGACATTGGAAATTTCCAATACGACACCCCTCCCCGCCCGTGTATACGCCAATGAGGGCGTTGCACAGTTTTTATTCTTTAAGGGCAGCAGCGCTTGCGAAGTGAGTTATGCCGACCGTAAAGGCAAATATATGGGACAGCGCGGAGTCACGTTGCCCAAGCTGTAAAGGGCGAAGGCCATGCGTATTGAAATTGATGTCGTTAAAGACAATGACGGCGAAAATGTTTTTTGTATCAACCATGACGATGGTTCGGTTCTATTCTCTCCTTTAAGATATGAATATTTCTTTGAACTTTTACAATCAATAAATAAGGAAACTCCCTCTTATGATAACGTCACAGGAACGATTGAGGTTTTTTCCGCTAAAAAAAGTGTTGCAGTAATTAATATGGCTTATCTCAATAAGCCGGAAGATGCCGGATGTTTCCGTGTTACAAAGCAATCTGAGGGGGCTTCTCTAAAACATGACTTTACACCCAGAGCAAGCTCATTAATCCCCAGCAGCTTTAAGGTTGGTGATCGTCTGGTTTTGGAGACAGATTTTCATATGGAACCTGAGAGCTTTGTTACATATCTGCTACAGGATGGTTCAAACACAAACAGTCCATATGCATATGCGCGCCGGCAGCCTCCGTCTGGCGGCGAATTGAATGAGCGAGTGGTATCATGAATACACCAACTAAAGCCAAAAACCTTTTGCCCTTAGAAAGAAATACCAACGTCGCGGCGAAAGCGTCTAAGGATCCCAGCCTCTCCCAGATTCGCATTATTGGTGGGCACGCCCTAAACGGGACTATTCCTATCAGCGGTGCAAAGAATGCTGCGCTCAAGCTCATGTGTGCGGGCCTTCTTACGGCCGATACTATGCGCTTTGAAAATATGCCCAATACACTGCGCGATATTCAGAGCCAGACCGATTTGCTGGAGCATTTGGGCTGCTCAATCTCGCGCGAAAACGACTTGATGGCCCTGAATGCCGAGGGCGTCAGCACGTTGGAGGCGCCCTATGATCTGGTGCGGAAAATGCGCACATCGATTCTGGTTCTTGGGCCCTTATTGGCTCGATTTGGCGAGGCTCGGGTTTCTCTGCCCGGCGGGTGCGCGATTGGGACACGTCCGGTGGATTTGCACATTGATGGCCTGCGCGACATGGGCGCGGAGATTGAGCT
>CAYGQP010000357.1:0-1494 GCA_964352115.1 uncultured Micavibrio sp.
GGCTCAAGAACCTCAGTCACATGAGCGCCGAGCCAAGCGTCAAGCTTTTCTCTGAGCGCTGCGTTTTCCTCTTTGAGATCAAATTCAGGCATTAATGCCTGTTGGCCTTTTTTGATCTGACCAATTGGCTCTCCCGGCATGGGATTGCTTGCCATTGGTTGATAGCAAATCTGCCCCTCAGCATTCAGCGAAAATTGTTTGGCCTCGGCATTTAACATGTCAATTTTTAACCCTTATGGATAAATCGTTTATTTGTTATGGGTTAAGGTCTAATGATTTGCCCCCAAAATGCAAATCTTTTCTACCTCAAAACGAAATCAGAACTTGGTTTGGGCTTTCTTTTGCTGTTTAATGTCGAGGTAAAAAATGTTTATCTGCCCGGTATTTTAAGGAGACCCTTGTCTATGTTCACCCGCTATATTATGCGTTTTCTGGTTTTATCACTCTTCGTGTTTGCATCCCCTCAGGCAGCGCTTGCACAGGCAGACGCGGCCGGCGCAGAAAAATTAAGAGCATCGTTGCAAAAGATGCTGGATCTTCAGCAGCGGTTTAACAATATCGATACGGAATCTGGACTTGGCTCTCAGGTTTTGTTTGAAGGTGACATGGTTATTGAACCATCTGGGGCATTCTACAGCGTGACCCTGCCGCACCTGAAGTATCAAATTTCCGGGCTTATGACCTTTGATATTGGCAAAATTGCCATTAATGCTGCGCCTCATACTGACACGCAATGGAAAATGACCATAGCCACGCCAACCCCTATGGTAATGTTCGGCGAGGATGGCACAAAGGTTTTTGAAATTAACCTGAATGGCCAGTCGCTTGCCGGTATTTGGGATGATACATTAATGAATTTTGCAAAACTGGACGCAAAATATTCTGATGTCTCTATCGGCACGCCCAAAAGCCCTAATTTTGTAAAAATCCCAGAGATTGCCATTCGCTATGACTTCTCTCAGGACAACCAAAATCTTTGGTCAGGGCCGGGCTTTGCATCAGTTAAGGGCCTGAACTTTGCAGATTCCGAAAGCAAGACCAGCTTCAAAATCGGCGAACTTCGTTATGACTTTAACATGCTGGAATACAACCCGGCTATTATGCCTGAATTTTATGACGCGCTTGAAAAAATGCTTAAAGTTTCTGAGCAAGCCGAGCAAGCAAAGCCAAAGGACTTCAATGACGCGGCTGCAGTGCAGGCCTACCGTGCAAAACTTCAAGAAGTGCACCAAGATATGCTGGTGGCCTCCGGCGATTTATTTGCCACGCTTGGAAAACTGGGTGGTGGTATTGAAAGCCAATATGTCATGAAGGGCTTCAACATTTCTATGTATAAACCAAATTCTGACACTCCTGAAAATGTGAGCATTGATGAGGGCGGGTTTGGCTTTGATGTCACCGGCATGAATACCGACAAAATGGGCATGGCGATGCGTTTTGGATATGATAATTTTTCCATGGTGCCTGTTCCGGCCAATATGGACAGTTTCGTGC
>CAYGQP010000357.1:1504-1945 GCA_964352115.1 uncultured Micavibrio sp.
AAATATTCCTTTCCAACAGCTGGTTCAGGGCGGAAAGGCATCGATTGATCAAATTGCCGCCAATCCGCAAGCTAAGCAAAATGTAGGTCTTAGCCTCATGTTTCAATTACCGCAGCTTCTGTCCTCTGCGGGTGTGCAAGTGGATTTTGACAACAACTATATTGGAAACGACATTTACCGCGCTGTTCATAACGGACAGCTTAAGGCTGACCCTGCTTCGATTATCGGGTTTTCCGGTAAGGGTGGCGTTGTCTTTACAGGTCTTGATGCCCTTAGCGCGCAGTTGCAGGCACAAAGAGATTCCCTTGGCGCGGAAGACGCCTCTCAGCAGGACAGCGCGCCTTCTGAAGATATAAACGAACTCTCTGAAAACATGATTCGTTCTATGAAAATACAGCAACTAGATCAAAGCTTGGGCACAATTGTTCAAATCAAAACTTT
>CAYGQP010000358.1:0-1943 GCA_964352115.1 uncultured Micavibrio sp.
TTCCTTGTCCGATTATTCATGGAGTAAATACGAAGCAGAGCAGCGCCTGATTAAAAGCGGGATTGAGCATTGGGATATCCTGAGGCCGCCCGCGGTTTATGGGCCGGGTGATGAGGGCGTTTTAGAGCTGGTGAAGGTCGTTAATAAGGGCATCGCAATTCTGCCTGCTGGGTCTGAAGGGCGGTTGTCGGTGGTGCACGTGCAAGACTTGGTTGCTGGTATTGTCACATGGGTGAGGTCTGAAAAGACAACGCAATCTCAATACGAAATCGCAGGCCCCAAAGAACAAGGCTATGCATGGCCGGAACTTATGGCGTTGATGGCTGGTGCGCTTGAGCGCGATGTGCGCTATGTCGCGCCGCCGAGATTTTTATTGAGGGGGCTAGGGGCACTGGGGAGTTTGATTTCCAGCGTGACTCGAAAAAAAGCGTTTTTGTCATCAGGCAAGGTGGCTGAGCTGTCTCACCCTGATTGGGTTTGCAATACGGAGCCTTTTAGAAACGTTTTTGGTTTTCAGCCGAATATAGTGTTTGAGGAAGGCTTTAAGCAGACGGTTCAGTGGTATAAGAGCCAAAAGCTCCTTTAAAACTTCTTCGTTAATATCTTAAGGGCTTGAATAAGAATAACTTGATGTTATGTCCGTATTCTGGTTTATTTAGAGCTTATATGCGCCTTTCAAGTATTTAAGCAGCACATTGAAAAAAGTAACGTAAGGATCATTTCATGACAGAGAAGGATGCTGCCCCAAATATGCAGGATGTCCTGGATTTCATCTGCTCCGAGCTGGAAAAGGTTAATCCTGATAAGGTTGAATTAAGCGGTGAAACGGACATGACAACCGATTTAAGCGTTGATTCTCTGGCGGTTATGGATTTGATGTTTGCAATTGAGGAGCGTTTTGATGTATCAATTGCCCTCAACGATTTGGCGGATATAAGAAAAATTAATGAGCTCGCAGAATTGGTAGTGAAAGCGGTTAAAGAAGGTTAAATAAAAACAAGGTCTAAAATATGCCTGATATATTTGATAAATTTAAGAATATCACAGACATCGTGCAAAAATTTGTATCGATGACTGGCGTAAACCCATTGGGTGTTCGCATTGAAGAAATTATGTCGCCGACCGAAGCGTTAATCGAGGGGCGTCCGTGCGTGCTTTTGGGCACCAATAATTACCTGGGCCTGACATTTGATGAGGATGCTTGCCAGACGTCTAAGGAAGCCATTGAAGAGCTTGGCGTTGGGACAACGGGTTCACGCGTTGCTAACGGTAGCTACGGCGGACATCAGGATTTGGAAAAACAGCTCGCGCGGTTTTACGGCAAAAAGCATGCGATTCTTTTTACAACGGGATATCAGGCTAACCTCGGTTTTATCTCTGCAATTGCGGGTAAGGATGATTATATTCTTATGGATGCCGATTCCCATGCCAGGATTTTTGATGCGGTGAAGCTGGGCGACGCGCAAGTCTTCCGTTTTCGTCACAGCGACCCTGCTGATCTGGAAAAACGTCTTCAGCGCTTGCCGATGAATGCCAATAAGCTTGTGATTGTTGAGGGTATTTATTCGATGCTCGGCGATAAGGCTCCGCTTAAGGAAATCGTCGCTGTTGCGAAAAAATACGATGCGTATGTTATGGTTGATGAAGCGCATTCTCTTGGTGTTCTTGGCGCAAAAGGCCGTGGTCTGGCAGAGGAATGCGGCTTGGAAGACGAAGTTGATTTCATCACCGGCACGTTCTCAAAATCTGTTGGGACAATTGGCGGGTATTGCATTTCCAATCATGATGGCATGGAAACAATCAGGCTTACGGCCAGAGCATATATGTTTACAGCGTCGCTGCCGCCATCTGTTGTCGCAAGTGCTGCAGTGAATCTGAAGAATATACAAAACCGTCCTGAGCTTCGTGACAATCTCTGGAGAAATACGCATATACTATACGAT
>CAYGQP010000359.1:0-1923 GCA_964352115.1 uncultured Micavibrio sp.
GCGTGAAGGCGATGGCATTGCATTTTATCAGCGCCCGTTACAATCGTCTGAACATCTTGTTGGTTTTTGCACCTTTGAAGAAGACGAAAAGCGTGCTCCTAAATTTTCCTATGCGGCTGAATTGTTTGTGCTTTGGTCGAAACTGAATAATACGCGCATCAAGGATACAAAAAGTAATGAACGCTCCTTATTGAATGATGAGAAAAATCGGATCGTTGACCTTGCTCATAAGAACAAAAGTGGCGTGACCTATAAGCAAGCCCGCAAGGAACTGGGTCTTTCGGATGATGAACGCTTTAACATTAGTTACCGCCAAATTAAAGACGAAGATAATTCATGGGAGAAAATCCGCAATAATAGCGAAAAATCATTATTTTTAAAATTGGCAGGATACCATGCCCTGAAAGAGGCTCTAGACACTGGAAGTGAGGCCGATTGGCAGAATTGGATTCATAAACGTCGCAGTGATCTGGATGATGTAGCCCGCGTTTTGTCTTTTTATGAAGATCGTAAGCAAGTGGATGAATTGCTTAGCGTTCATAATTTGAGTGATGAAGAAAAACAGCGCCTTTGCAAAATCACCAATTTTAGTAAATCTGTTGATCTGTCCTTGATGGCTATTCGCAAAATTTTACCTCTCATGCAATCGGGCAAGCAATATGATGAAGCCTGTAAGGAAATATGGGGGCATCATGGTTTAAAAGAAAACAAGGGGCATGCTCTTGTGCCGCCCTTTGATGATATTCGTAACCCTGTCGTGAATCGTGCCCTTGCGCAAACCCGCAAAGTCATAAACGCCTGCATTCGCAAATACGGCAAACCAGACACAATTATTATTGAGCTGGCGCGTGAGGTTGGAAAGAATTTTAAGGATCGTAAAGACATTGAACGCAACCAAAAGAAAAACGAAGCCTATCGCAACGAAGCGCGGCAACACGTTGCTGAAATTCTGGGCATTATCGAGGACAACGTTACAGGCGAAGACATTTTGAAGTATCGCCTATGGAAAGAACAAGATGGCTTCTGTGTATACTCAGGACAATATATAACGCCTGAAATGCTGCGTGACAGTACAACCACTCAAATCGATCACATTATCCCCTACAGCCGTTCATGGAATAACTCTTACATGAACAAAGTTTTGTGCCTGTCCGATGAAAACCAGCGCAAAGGAAACCAAACACCCTATGAATATTTAGGCGGCACCCCGCGTTTTGCACAAATGCAATCCCTTGCAAATATGCTTCCTCCTAAAAAGGCGGAAAACCTTTTGATTGAAAATTTCCTTGATCGTGAACAGGCATGGAAAGAACGCGCCCTGAATGACACACGCTATATCGCAAAACTGTTGCACAATCATTTGGCCGATAATCTTGATTTAGGTAAAGGCAATCGCGTGCAAACCCGCAATGGCGCATTAACGGCAAACTTGCGCGGGGCATGGGGCTTTCCTGATAAAAATCGTCGTAATGACCGTCATCACACGATTGATGCCATCGTCTTGGCTTGTTCCACACAAAGCATGGTTCAGCAGTTATCGCAGTGGAATAAGTTTGAAGCACGTAAGAAAAATCCATCAGAGCGGCCATTGCCGCCAAAGCCATGGGATAGCTTTCGTGACGATGCCTTGGACATAGTTCATGGAGAGAAAAACAATGATGGTAAACGTGAAGGCGGCATTTTTGTCTCTCGTATGCCGGTGCGCAAAATCACAGGCGCGGCGCACCAAGAAACCATCCGCAGTATCCGTAAATCAGATGGTAAAATCATCCAGCGGGTCAAATTGCGCTCCTTGACGCTGCCGATGCTTGAAAACATGGTGGATAAAAACCGTAATATTAAACTCTATAACCTTTTAAAAGAACGTCTGCATGCACATGATGGCAAGGCTGACAAAGCCTTTGCAACCCCTATTTACATGCC
>CAYGQP010000360.1:0-1920 GCA_964352115.1 uncultured Micavibrio sp.
CCGTTCCATCATCTTTTGATAATTCCTCTGACCAGTCGGCC
Source organism: uncultured Micavibrio sp. (assembly GCA_964352115.1). Classification (GTDB taxonomy): domain Bacteria; phylum Pseudomonadota; class Alphaproteobacteria; order Micavibrionales; family Micavibrionaceae; genus CAYGQP01. The sequence goes on from CAYGQP010000360.1 coordinate 42, forward strand.
ATGATCTTCTTCTCCCTAAATTCTTTTTATTTTTTAGGGTTTAGTTCTCATATAACGCATAGAATTGCAAGAAAAACTGAGAAGTTTTAGCCGGAGGCGATGGCCAGCGCGTCCTGAGGGGAAATGCGTTTATCATAAAATGCCTTGCCCACAATCACGCCTTCGATGTTTTCATTGGCCGCGCCCTTGACCGCGCGTATATCATCCAACGACCCAACCCCGCCAGAAGCAATGACGGGAATGGACGTTGCGGCGGCCAGCTTTTTTGTAGCCTCAATATTCACGCCCTCGCCCGTGCCATCGCGATCGATATCGGTATAGATAATCGCGGCCACGCCCGCGTCCTCAAAATGCCCAGCCAGCTCGATCACATCGATATTGGCGTCATTGACCCAGCCATCAACGGAGACTCGGCCTTGCCTCGCGTCAATGCCGACGGCAATCTGGCCAGGAAATTCATAGCAAACGCGTTTGACCAATTCCGGGTCACGCACCGCCGCCGTACCAAGGATCACGCGCGACACGCCCTCGCTCAGCCAGTGTTCGACATGGGCATGTTCTCGAATACCGCCGCCCAGCTGCACAGGGATATCAATCGCCTCAATAATTTCGCGCACGGCGTGCTGGTTTACGGGCGAGCCCTCAACCGCGCCATCCAGATCAACAACATGCAGCCAGTTAAACCCGGCCCGCGCCCATTCATGGGCCTGAGCCGCAGGATCGTCGTTATAGATGGTTTCGCGCGTCATGTCGCCCTTATACAGGCGTACGCATTTTCCGTTTTTCAGGTCTATCGCTGGATAAATAATCATGGTGGGAGGTTTAGCAAGTATATCAGGAACAGGCAACATGAAGATTTATTTGACATATTTACATTTATTATGGCATAGTTCGCCTAAATTTTTAGAGTAGTTTTTATGCATCGCATCAGTTAAAGTTTTGTTGAGGGATCATGACCAGAGGATCTAGACTTAATTTCTAATATCGGAGAAGCGAGAGCAGCACTCGGAGATGCAGAAATTTCTTTTGAGGCAGATGCAGGCCCTGAAACCGTTGCAAAACAGATTGCATTCCATGATGCTTTCAACCAATTGCGATTTACTAAACACATTGCGGCAGAAACACGTAGATTGGGTAATATTGCTCCCGGAAGCGTTTTTCTTGATGTCGGTTCAGCACAATGTCCTGATATTGAAGATATTAATGATGATATGCATGGCAATGGCAAAATCGTTCTGGTAGATCCTGCGGAGGCAGGTCTTGTCGTAGCACAAAGAATTGCATTAGAAAAAAGCTTGGGAGTTTCTCTTTCTACGCATACTGCAAGAGGCCAAGATATTCCTCTTGATGATAACAGTGTTGATAGTAGCCGCGTTATTCGTGTTTTACAGCACGTTGAAGATGATCCTGAAACCATCGTTTCAGAAATGGTGCGCGTTACCAAACCTAATGGGACAATTGTACTTGTAGAACCGGATTGGGAATCCATGCGTTTGCATTGTGATGCCATAGATTATCCTGATGATTTTCTGATGCAAGCCCGTCCAGGCCGATTCCCAACGCAAGATAAGATGGGTAGACAAGTTGGTGCGCTTCTTGAGAGATTTGGTGCACAGGATGTAACTGAACAGAGAGTGACGTTGACCATGACAAGTCTTGATCGTGCAGACCTATCGCTTGGCCTGTCGCGCGAAATACCTAGACTTGTTGAGGACGGCACTTTAAATGATGAAGAAGCCGCTTCATTGTCTCAAATATTACAAGATGAGTTTAAAGCAGGGCGCGCTCATGTAACTTTCGATTACTATATCGCTTCCGGGACAGCGCCGGAGCCGGGAATGGCTTAAACTTCCCGCACCATCATGCTCGGGTCAATGAC
>CAYGQP010000361.1:0-1874 GCA_964352115.1 uncultured Micavibrio sp.
GAACAGCATAGAGCGCCGCCCCAAACCCAAGCAAAACACGTGGCCAGTGGAATAAAAGCCATTGGTCAACAACAGCTCTAATTTCAGAAGTTTCGATTGTCCCGTTTAGTCCCTGTAAGACGACTGGCAAATGATAAACTGATGTAATTGTACAATTTGCAAACCATAGGCCTAGCGCAATGATCCAGAGCCTTCGGGCACATTTGTTTTGCCACGAAAAATAAAGAGACAGAGGAATAAGGAATGTTTGTAATAGAGCGAATGGAATTATGGTTGTTGCGATGTTTTTCCAATCATGTGGAAATGCGATGACCAATTCATCCGGGCTTAAATCACTCCATTGCAGGCCAAAAGTTACACCGACCATGAGGGTTCCACCTGCAAAAATTCCAGCCGACAGGGCAGAGAGTACATTTATTTTATTTTTTAGTTTCATGGTTCTCACCCCTTACCTTTTTTTAAACAAGACTTACAATATTTAAAGAGCTTATAAGCAATATAGATATGCGTTAGATTACTCATTTATAATGCTTTTTTTTGTGAAGACGCTGAAAAATGATGTATGACATCGGTCCTAAACAAAAGTGCAAGGGCTATGAGCTGGAAAATCATAAATACGCCAATACCCAAATAAACAGTTATCTGAGAAGCCATTTCTTCGGGCATAGGGCTCACCCATTGTGTAATCAATCCTTGCGAATAATCAAATGCGCCAACGGCGTTATAAATGACAAGAAGCCCCCATATTCGAACGCCTTTCGCTTTTAACGCCAGATAAACCATTACAGGTACAAGCAATCCAATCACAAAATCGCTTACCCATGGCCCAAGCCAGCCATTTGGCGCAATTCCACCAAACATTTCAATCTTGGGGATGAACAATATTGTCTGTACCCGAAATAAAGTCAGTATCATAAGTATGGTGATGACTTTAAGCATAAACGGATTCGTGATCTTCTTTGCCGTGTTGTCGTATTGTGTGTCGTTCATTGACTATTCCTTTTCATCATGGCAACGAGTGGTTTAAATCGTTTCAAATACAGAACACAGCGGTAGGTCGGGATCCCCCTCAAAAACGCCTACCGCTATGACCGAGAAAATATTTATTTTTTAGTAACATTGCCTTATGCTCGCATTTCAAAAGAATAATATTAACAAACAAAGCTTGGAACGATCATTCCAATGATGCTACAATAGATGGTTAAGATGTCAATAGAGAAATCTAAATCACGCGAAGATTTGCTGCCAAAAGCCTTCATGCATTTTTTGGAGTTTGGCTTTTACGGCACGTCTATGGATGATTTGGTCAAAGCAACTGGCTATAGCCGTAGCAGTATCTACTACGAATACAAAAGTAAAAAAGTATTGTTTGAGGCGAGCCTTCTGTTTTTCAATGATGTTTTCTTAAAAGAACCTGTTGGCTATCTGGAAGAACCAGATGCGACGCTCGATAATCTACAACAATATTTTGACTGGCTTTTGGATAAACTACGAACTCAAACACCGCCCTATAAAGGATGCTTTATAGCAAACACAATGAATGAAAGCTCCCCTCATGATGAAGATTTTCGTGACATCGTGAACGCATTCAATGATCGTTTAAGCAAAGCATTATATCAAATACTGTGTAATGAGACGAAGGACAGGAAAATTCCAAAACAAAAACTTGAGGCCATGGCTAGGTACCTGATGACATCAATATACGGCATATGGACATTTTCACGTAGCGTTTCTGACATCAAAGATCTTGAGGATGCTATAAATGCCTACATGTTCAACGCAAGACTCATGGTACTTGAGATTTAAGAAGGTTTCCCATGCGAGAGGATATCACTCTGGAGAGAAAGGTTATCGTTGACTGTTAGGTTTATGGC
>CAYGQP010000362.1:0-1863 GCA_964352115.1 uncultured Micavibrio sp.
TCTCGATATGGGTTTTTTTATTGCTATTGGGATTTCATAGATCTACTGGATTGAGGCTTTGAGAGTTTGGTTGCCCACTTTGCGTGGAAAAAATATTGAGCTCGTTCCCATTAGCGAACTGGTCAGCGCCCCCAGCCCAACAGCGGAAAACATGGTTCAGGCTACGGATGAAAAGCCCGCCTTACCAGTGATTGCGCCGGTTGATGGGTTTAAAATCAAACTGCCGGACTATGGAATAGGCGGGACCGGGTCTAGCCTTTGATTGCCGGACTTTAATCACTCAGCATTCATGTTTGTTATGTTCTGAAATAGCGAGCTCCGCCGCTTTTATAATTGCATGGGCTTTATTGACCGTCTCCTGATATTCCAGTTCCGGGTCACTGTCGGCGACCACACCGCCCCCAGCCTGAACAAAGACCTTGCCTTCCTTCACAAGCGCCGTGCGCAAAGCGATACAGGTATCAAGCTCCTGATGACCGGAGAAATAACCAACCGCTCCCGCATAATACCCCCGGCGGCTAACCTCAAGTTCATCAATTATCTCCATGGCGCGAACTTTAGGCGCACCGCTTACTGTGCCGGCAGGGAAGCCCGCGAACAAGGCATCTATGATATCGAAATCGTTGCGCAGCTTACCGACGACGTTCGAAACGATATGCATGACGTGGGAATAATATTCGACAAAATACTGCGCTGTAACCTTCACGCTGCCGATTTCGGAAACGCGCCCCACATCATTACGCCCCAGATCCAGCAACATCAGATGTTCCGCACGCTCTTTTGGGTCGGCAAGAAGATCTTCAGCCAGCGCTTGATCTTTTTCGGCCGTTTCGCCGCGTTTGCGTGTTCCCGCAATTGGACGAATGGTCACTTCGTTATCACGCACTCTAACGAGAATCTCCGGGCTGGACCCCACGAGGGCAAAATCTTCAAAGGCGAGATGAAATAGAAAAGGCGAGGGATTCACGCGCCGTAAATGACGGTATAGTTCTAAGGCGGGGAGATCAAAATCGCCTGAAGCCCGCTGCCCCGGCACAACCTGGAATATTTCACCCTGATGAATATACTCAACCGCTTTTGACACCGCGGCCTTGTACTCATCTTTCTGCATATTTGAAGAAACGGATAGGGGTACGCTTAACTGGCTAATATTTGTGATGGTCGATGCCGGAATAGGCCCTAGAAGCTTTTGCTCAATCTCATCAAGAATGCGCATTGAATTGTCAAAGACGTTCTGCGCCTTCTTATTTGTCATTTTATATATCGGGCATACAATACAGATCATATTTTTAACATTGTCAAAAATAGCCAGGACTGTAGGTCTGATAAGAATGCTATCGGGAATGCCAAGGTCATCCGGGTTGGTATTGGGGATATCCTCCACCAGACGCACCATGTCGTAGCCAATATAGCCAAACAGACCAGAAGCAGCCATAGGCGGCAATCCATCAGGTACATGATCAATTTCACATGACTTCAACGTTTCTCGCAGGGACGCCATAGGATCATTTGATGATCCGCTATGCGTGCCCGAAATCGTCACAGAATTGTTTTCACAGCGCCAAATGAGATCCGGGTCAAAACCGATAATGGAATACCGTCCTAAAACATTACCGCCCTCCACGGATTCCAGAAGAAACGCATAAGGCTCATGGCCGCAGAGCTTGAGATAAGCAGAGACAGGCGTTTCCAAATCCCCGGCAATCCAACGATAAATGAGCTGCGTTTTTCCTGCTTCAAAGTTAGTTTGAAAGGTTCGAAAATCGGTTTGAAAAACGGTCATGAAAATCTTATTGCGTGAGTTGCGAATCCGGCCCGTAAACACGGTTTATTAAATCATTGTTCACGCTGACACCAATCTCG
>CAYGQP010000363.1:0-1852 GCA_964352115.1 uncultured Micavibrio sp.
GATATTGAGGCTGTCTCTGGCGTTTGAACATGGCTCCTGTCCGATTGGAGTATTTTTAGAGTATATTAGGCTGCAAGTCGTCCTGTAATGGTCTCAAAGCTCTCCAGATTTTGCAATGGCCCAAGCGCGGCGAGGGTTGGTTGGCTTGAGAATATGCGCTTTGCAGTATCCATCAGATCCTGTTTTGTGGTCGATTCAACGCTGTTTATAATATCTGCGATGTTGAGGGGTTTATCGTTGTATATTAGATATTTAGCTTGCTGATCGGCGCGGTTCATCATGGATTCGCGCCCCATCAAAAGGCTGGATTTCATTTGAGAAATGGCGCGTCTAACCTCGCCCTCGGTAATATCGGCAATAGCTTTTTGTACTTCGTCGCATAGAACAGGTACCAGCTCAGCCAGATCGTTTGGCCCGGTCCCGGCGTAGATGCCAAATTGGCCGCTGTCTGAATAGCTGGAATGGAAGGTGTAAATTGAATAACAAAGGCCGCGTTTTTCGCGTATTTCCTGAAACAGGCGGGAAGACATTCCACCGCCCAGCAATGATGAAAGTGCCTGCGCGTGGTAATAGTTTTTATCTGTTCGGCTAATGCCTTTAAACCCAATGATGATGTGGCTTTGCTCTAAGTCCTTTTGTTCACGATGTTCCCCGGACGTATATTCCGCGTCCTTGATGTTGTCGTTTTGTGCGGGCTTATTGGATTGGAATTGTTGCTGAACGTCGCGCACAAACTTATCATGATCGATGTTGCCTGCGGCGGAAATAATTGTGTTGTCCGGGCGGTATAGACGATCCGCATAATCCATGAGGGCATCACGATCGAGCACGGAAATGATTTTGGACGTTCCCAAAATTGGCGCGCCAAGAGATTGATTGCGGTAAGCGGTTTCGTAATACTGATCGAAAATAAGATCATCCGGCGTGTCATGGCACATGCCGATTTCCTGTAAAATTACATGGCGTTCACGTTCCACTTCGTCAACCGGCATGATTGAATTTTGATACATATCAGTGAGTGTATCGAGCGCCAGCCCGGCGTGTTCCTTAAGAAGGTGAACATGGTAACTGGTGACTTCACGGCTGGTGTAGGCATTCATATGTCCGCCGAGGTTTTCAATTTCTTCGACAATTTGTGCAGCATGGCGCCGTTGTGTACCCTTAAATAACATATGCTCGACCATATGTGCGGCGCCGTTGTGCGATAGATCTTCGTTGCGTGTGCCAACGGCGGCCCAGATTCCAAGTGCCACAGATTCAACGCTATCCACTGTGTCGGTGATCACGCGTAGACCATTGCTTAGGGTTGTTTGTTGTACGGTGTTTTTCATGGATGACAGTCTTATAGTAGCACTGCCAGAAACGCAAGCGTATTGGTGATGTCGTTGCATGTGTTTTGCTGCAGCTTCATGATGATTTTGTGCGGTCTTTGATGAAGGACTTTATCGCGTTTATGTCATTTGCAAGCGTTGATAAGCTTTCTTCTCTGTCAAATAAGTCGGAGAGATGCGGCGGTAGATCCGGGTGGATGCCCGTGGCCTTTTTAACAGCATCCGGGAATTTTGCGGGGTGTGCGCAGGCGAGGGAGATAACTGCGCCAGGCTCTTTTTGGGCGATTTGAAGCGCAGCATGAACACCTACGGCTGTGTGAGGGTCGATGATGTATCCGGTTTTTTTGTGCACGTCAGAAATGGTTTGTGCTGTTTCTTCCTCGTTGCTGCGGAAGGCGCTAAACTCTGATTGAGCAGTGCTGAGAAGATGATCAGAAGGGGTTAGTTTGCCTGTTCGTGAGAATGTGTCCATCATATCACTGAGCAATGTCGCATCACGGCCCGTTGCATCAAAGAGATAT
>CAYGQP010000364.1:0-1833 GCA_964352115.1 uncultured Micavibrio sp.
TCCGTATTGCGCCGCGCCTTGTTTCAGGATTTCAGCACGAAACGCATCTAACCCACCAAGATCGTCTTTGATTTTGGACTCAAGATTTCGGGGAAGCGATGTTCCACCTCCATCTGGTTTCATCCAGTTCCAGAAATGAATGTGATTGTAATGCTGCCCAAGCTGATTGAACAATCCGGCATGCTTTGGGTCCTTAAAGGCGCTAATCATCGCTTCTTCGAGGCTGGCCTGCTCCAGACCCGTGCCCTTAATCATCTCATTGCCCTTCGTCACATATGCTTGATGGTGCTTGTCGTGATGAAATTCGAGCGTTTCAGACGACATGTAGGGGGCCAGCGCATCGTAAGCGTAAGGAAGTTCGGGTAGTTCAAAAGCCATGGAAATTTCTCCTTAAGGTTTTAAATTGGTATCTGAAGTGGTAACGCTTAATGTAGTTGAATCGTTCCATTTCTCAAGGAAAAACCGGAAAAACATGACCAATCAGGGCCTGACATATAGCGGAGCGGTTGTGCGTGAGCACGATCCCGACCGCTTCTTCTTATCATTGCTGATGCCCAAATCATGCCAACCGGCCTTATGGGCCTTGTTCGCGTTCAATTACGAAATTGCCAAAACACGCGAGGTTGTGAGCGAAACACAGCTTGGCCTTATCCGATTGCAGTGGTGGAGAGATGCCTTGAGCGCCTATTATGACCGGAAAGACGTCCTGGAGCATGAAATTTTGAGAGATTTGACGAACGCTATTACGGCGTATGATCTGCCATTTGCGTTGTTTGAAGCGCTCCTGCATGCGCGGGAATTCGATTTGGAGGATGTTTTGCCGTCTCATATGCAGGGCACGCTGAATTATTGCGACTATACATCAACACCGCTGATGAAACTGGCCGTTCAGATCACGGGCGGCGATCCAAACACAGAGCCTGTTCAGCCCGTGGCAACGAATTATGCGCTCATGGGGATTATGCGCGCCGTGCCATTCCACGCCAGCCAGAGGCGATGCTACTTGCCAGAGGCTATTCTGAAGGACAATGACGTCAGAGTAGGGCACATCTATGAGGGCAAGGCACAGGAAGTTCTTAAGCCTGTTGTAAAGGCGGTTTGTGGTGAATTTGTTCATGGCGTTCAGTCGACCAATAAATTTCTGCAATTGTCACAAAATCTTGCGGAAATGGTTCATAGACAATTGGCTTCGTGTGGGTATGACGTGTTTTCACCAAAAATGTCAGTCCCACCGCTGTTTAAGGAGTTGAGGTTATTTGCAGCCTCTCTCTTTAACCGTTCATAGATCTTTAGGAATCAATGTGTTATAATATCTATGGGTAGTATTTTAATTGATTCAAACAACGAATTAATAAAAAGGGGAATAAAATGGTAGATCCCGTATCAGGTTCAGGCGGCGTTCCGCCCTTAAATTCAATTAATCGCACTCAGGCAACCGATCGTGGTCAAGAGCGCCGAGAGCAACGTGACGTTTCAAATGCACGTTCGACGGACGAAGTTGTCATTTCCGAGGAGGCCTTATCGCTTCAGCAGGCCGAGCAGGCTGCAACTGAAACACGAGAGCTATTACAGAACTCTGAACGGGCCTTTGGCATCGTGACTGACGATTTGTAAGAAAAGCATCATCACCAACAGATTTTTGTGCAATAATTTTTTAACTCTGGAGCAGCATTTCTGCTCTAGTTTTTGTTTCGCATTTCTTGAAACTCATCACTGAAAAATTCATCATCCTCAGGCATAAGTGTTCCATTTGAAGGCCTTCCGGGTTTGTATGGGAAGACTTTGCTGCGGTAATCATCGCGCTTTTGAATGTTTTGACGGCGGATATTTTGT
>CAYGQP010000365.1:0-1833 GCA_964352115.1 uncultured Micavibrio sp.
AAACGCGAAGAAAAAACCCCCGGCATAGACCGCGATAGAAAACCCCAAGATTGACCAGCTGATGACGCGCAGGCGTTTGCAAGCTTGTGCCTTAGACGGGTCTGCGGGACATGGGGCGTTTCGCGCAGACCATTGCATAAGCGCCGATAGTGCGAGCATGATGCCCGCCACAGCAAAGACGATTTCCTTGTGATCGGACAGCGCCACCAGCCATGGCACATTGGCCACCAACCCCGCAAGCGCCGCGCCCATACCAAGCGTCACCAGCAAAGCCGGTAATGCGCAGCAGATCAACGTGCCAAAACTGGTAAACAGGCTTAGCGTCGGCAGAATTGTCTGTTTATAGAGATTATCCGGGTTATTCATCCCGGCTAATGCTTTCAACGTTATAGCCGGAATCTGTGACGAATTTTGTGATTGTTTCATCATCTAGATTTTTGCCCTCGTTGAAATGAATTGTCACAACCTTTGTGCCCAGATCAACCTTGATGGATTCAACCGCGTCTTCCTTGCCAAAAACCTTTTCTAATGCGCGGGCACAGAAATCACAAACCAGACCGTTGACGCCCACCCGCGCTGTGCCGCCCGGATGATTGGCATAGGCCGGTACAGCAAAGGCCATAACAAGAAGCGCCAGAGTTAATGTGAAATATTTCATAGTCATTTCCTTTCTTAAAATCTCATAACCCAGTTAAACAAGACATCATTTTGATCACTGATCCCAGCCTCAACAAGATGGACGCCCTTAAAAAACCGCACCAGAGGCGTCACAGTGATGTTATCCTCATCTTCTGGCTCATGCTCAATCTCAAGCATCAGCCACGTATGAATGTCGCCGTAATCGCCAATATAAGGCGCAATGCCCACGCGCGCAGACTGCATAAAGCGATCATCAATCTGCCCCGCTTCGATATAGCGGTTTTCGTACGATACGAAGAACCTCCTATCTTCCCAATCGGCCGCAATTCCCGTGAAGGCTGCAGCGCTTGTTTCATTCTCAAAATCACCATCATTGCTATAGGCAACGCCGATACCAGATTTGAGATATAGGTTGGCCTGAGAGTCGCGCTCATTCCAGCGTTTAATCAAGTTGTTCACCTGCACTGAGTTCAGCAAGTAATCCGCTCCACGCCTATATTCGCTGCGAATTCCAACGGAATATTTTGCCGTTGGTGAATAATGAAGATGCAATGAATGCATGTCCCCGTTGTTCATAATCATCGTTGTGATGCCGCCGGGATACGACACTGGCCGGGCCTCGGACATAGAATGCCCCCCGAATATAAACAATGACATTAAAACAATAAATTTAACGGCTCTCATGTTCTTACATTAAATCAATTCGTTAAATTTGTCATTTCGTTACGAAAGATTAATAAGAAAAAAGCCCCGCAATTTCATGCAGGGCTTTTTAAATTCTTATAACGATACTGCGAGCGCTCTATTCAGCAGCCGCGAGAAGGTTCTGACCAGCAGGAATGTATTCGCCGCCACGCTCAACATTATTGAGATGATCGTGCATATGATCAATGAGTGTATCTGTGTGGCCATGGAAGAAATGGTTGGCCTGTGGGATCACACGGTAATCCAGCTTGATGCCTTTTTGAAGCTCAATGCGCTCGACAAGTTCGGCAACATCAGGTTCCGTGACGATATCATCCTTGGCACCCTGAACAATTAATCCCGAAGTTGGGCAAGGGGCCAAAAACTGGAAATCTTCTGTATTGGCTGGCGGAGCAATGGAAACAAAACCCTCGACCTCTGGGCGGCGCATCAAGAGCTGCATGCCTATCCAAGCACCAAAAGAAAACCCGCCAACCCACACATAAGGGG
>CAYGQP010000366.1:0-1829 GCA_964352115.1 uncultured Micavibrio sp.
CCATTAAACCCTTCACCAATACATTTGCGGTGTTGCGTGTCACTTCGTCGTATTCATTTTTGATTAAACCCTGAACATGCGCTGTCAGAAAGAAAAACAGGCTAAGTGTCACCGCGACCCCAAAGAAAGATGCCAACGCGCGAAACACTCTATACCGTGTTCGCAAAGCAGCCTCCTCATCCGAAGCTGCATTTGTTATCCTCATATCATCTAAATGTTCTGTCATGCGCGTGCGATAGAAATCGTTTTAAGTGATCGTTTGATCCCCCCAAAGATGCCTGAAAGCTGTTAATAAGTCCCTAAGATTCCGTACATTAAAACAGGCTTTTAGCTCTTTCATAATCTAAACTAGCAAAAATATTCATTGGCGTCGTTAACTAAGCTGAAAAATATTCCATTGCGCAGCGCACAAAAATGCGTTAAAACCTTACTAAATCTGGTACTCACAAGATGCTTATTTGATATAAAATCTTTAAGCACGAAAGGAAAATGACCATGACTCAGAATAAAAATCCATTTGCGGATATGTTTTCGCAAAACGACTTTGCCAAGCTTTTCGAAAACTATCAGTCACTCCCGTTTGATATGAACGCGTTTTTGGAGACTCAGCGTAAGAACGTGCAGGCCCTAACCGAAGCTCAGCAACTTGCTGTTGAAGGCCTTCAGGCTGTTGCTCAGCGTCAAAGCGAAATTCTCTCTCAGCTTGTTGAAGATAATTCTAAACTGGCTTCTGAATTAATGGCAGAAGGCTCACCAGAAGAAAAAATCGCGAAAAATGCTGAGATGTTCAAAAAGGCCTATGAGAAAAACATCAAAAACCTCAAAGAACTATCAAATCTGATCAGCGCGTCTAACATGAACGCTACAGACGTTATTAATAAGCGCGTAAGCGACAGCATCAATGAAATCCAGACATCATTGGATAAACAGAAAAAAGCCGCTTAATCATCGCGATATTCATTTTTCAGAAGGCCGGTCGAACAGACTGGTCTTTTTTGTTTGTTTGAGATTATGAGCTTACAGAGGCAAGCGTATGCTCACCTTTAAGCCACCATGGTCCTGACTTTCATCCAGAGCAATGCTGCCACCATGACGGTGCACAACATCCATGGCGATGGTCAACCCTAGCCCGACACTGCCTGATGATATGTTTCGCGCCGAATCTTCGCGGTAGAAGGGCTTGAAGACATCTTCACGCTTGTCGGGGGGGATGCCAGGCCCATCATCCTCAACAATCACTTTCAGGCGGTTTTCATCAATTTCAGCATGGATCCATAAGTTCTTTGCATATTTCTCCGCATTCTTAATCAGATTGCTCAGGCAACGTTCAAAGGCCAACGGCCGAATTTCTATCATCAAGTTTTCTGCAGCCTTGGTATGCACCTGAAGCGTTTCGCCTGACATGGTGAGCGATAATCTGGAAATAAGATCACTCATATTCGTCATTTGGACATCTTCAGCATCTTCACCACGAACAAAATCCAGATAACCGGCGATCATCTTTTCCATCAAATGAATATCATCCTTCATGGCCATAACATCGGGCGTTTGATCAATCATCGCCAATTGAAGCTTTATCCGGGTAAGCGGTGTACGAAGGTCATGAGAAACCCCAGCCAGCATGGCTGTGCGTTGTTCAATCTGACGCTTTATGCGTCTGCGCATATCAATAAAGGCTTGGCCTGCCTGCCTTACTTCGCGCGCGCCTTCCGGTTTAAATGTTACAACGTCGCGCCCCTTCCCAAACAAGCCCGCAGCCGCAGCCAATTTACGAATTGGCCTGACCTGGTTTCGCATAAACATCACAGCAATCAATAACAAAACGAGGG
>CAYGQP010000367.1:0-1818 GCA_964352115.1 uncultured Micavibrio sp.
TATCAAGACCACTTTGAAGCAACGCAGCCAGTTTGTACCACGTCTCATACATCTCCCGGCCATAAATGCCCTTCAGCGTCAGGCTTTTAAAAATTACATGGTTCCAGTTAATCGACATATCATTTGGCGGAATCCCCAACAAGGCAACCTTCCCCCCATGGTTCATATAATTCAGCATATCCTTAAACGCGGCGGGCGCGCCGGCCATCTCCAGCCCAACATCAAACCCCTCCGTCATACCCAAATCGCTCATCACATCCTTTAGCGATTCTGAACGCACATCGACAGCGCGCGTAGCCCCCATTTTCTTCGCCAGATCCAACCGCCAGGGATTTACATCAGTAATCACAACATAACGGGCCCCAACATGGCGGCATATGGCGGCCGCCATCATTCCAATCGGCCCCGCACCGGTAATCAGAACATCCTCACCCACTAAGTCAAATGACAACGCAGTGTGAACGGCATTACCAAGTGGATCAAAAATCGCCGCCAGATCATCAGAAATGTCATCGGGAATCGGAAAAACATTCGATGCCGGTAGAGAGAGGTACTCAGCAAAGCTGCCCTGCCGATTCACACCAATACCAACCGTGTTGCGGCATAAATGACGCCCACCCGCGCGGCAATTTCGGCAATGACCGCACACAATGTGTCCCTCGCCCGATACGCGCTGGCCTTTCTTCAGATGCGTTACTTCTGACCCGAAATCCTCGACATGACCAAAATATTCATGACCAACGATCATCGGATGCGGGATCGTATCGCGCGCCCAGTCATCCCATTTATATATATGAACATCCGTGCCGCATATTGCGCTTTTTTTAATCTTCACCAAAACATCATTAGGGCCGATTTCTGGAATATCCGCCCCTTCAATCATCCAGATGCCTTCTTTCGGCTCTAATTTCGAAAGCGCTTTCATGGCTAGGCCGCCTGCCCTTTTAAAACACCGAGGTCCTTACCAACCTCAATAAAGGCATCAACTGCCTTATCAATGTGGTCCTTCGTATGCGCGCACGACATCTGTGTTCGTATCCGCGCGCGACCATCAGGCACAACAGGAAATGAAAACCCGATCACATAAACACCGCGCTTCAGCATTTCATCGGCAAATTTCCCCGCCAGCGAGGCATCATAAAGCATGACAGGTACAATCGGATGCTCACCCGGCAACAAATCAAATCCGGCTGCCTCCATTTTGGAGCGGAAATATTGGCTATTTTCCTGCAACTTCTCCTGCAGCTCAGCACCACGGTCCCGAACAATATCCAGCGCCTTCAGCGTCATGGCTGCAATCACCGGCGCCACTGTATTCGAGAACAAATAAGGACGGGAGCGCTGACGCAACCATTCAATCACAGGCTTGCTGGCAACCGTATACCCGCCGGATGAACCGCCCAAAGCCTTACCAAATGTCCCAGTGATAATATCAACACGATCAATCATATCGTAATGATCAGCTGTACCGGAACAACCCTTGCCCATAAAGCCAACTGCGTGGCTATCATCAACCATCACAAGCGCATCATATTTATCCGCCAGATCACAAAGATCCGGCAAATTCACAATCGTTCCGTCCATGGAAAATACACCATCGGTGATAATCATCTTAAACCGCGAACCCTCGGCCTCCTTCAGGCATCGCTCAAGATCATCCATATTATTGTTCTTGTACCGGAAGCGCTGAGCCTTGCATAAACGAACGCCATCAATGATCGACGCATGATTGAGCTCGTCACTAATCACCGCATCTTCCTTGCCAAGGATCGTTTCAAACAAACCAGTATTGGCATCGAAGCATGAGGTGTAGAGAAT
>CAYGQP010000368.1:0-1807 GCA_964352115.1 uncultured Micavibrio sp.
AATTCTACTGAGTAGCCTGAAAGCGATCAGTTTTTAAAAGCAGCACTCAAAGATCGAATTTTAGGTGATCCATCAGCTCCTGTTAAAATAAGTGAGCATAGCTCTTTGACATGCAGCCACTGTGCGAGCTTTCATAAAAACACATTCGAGGAGTTCAAAAAAGAATATATCGATACGGGCAAGGTCTATCTGGTATTTTCTGACTTCCCTTTAAACGGCCCGGCTGTTCATGCATCCATGATTGCACGCTGCGTTCCACAGGATCAGTATTTTGATTATATTCAATCTCTTTTTGTTAATCAGGAGAATTGGGCATTTGACGGAAACTATATCAATTACCTTCAAACAAGCGCTGCCGAATACGGCCTCAACACTGCAGACTTTAAATCCTGTCTGAACAATGAAGCGTTACAAAAAGGCATCCTTGAAAAATTGAAAGCCGCACAAGCCCAATGGAAAGTAAGTTCAACACCAACATTCGTGATCAACAACCGCGAAGTTGTGTCAGGCGCGAAATCATTTGCATAATTTTCTTCTATAATTGATGAAGAAATCGAACGCGTATCACAAGGCAAGAAAGAGAGTGATGAGGCAACTTCAACTGAAGACCTTAACCTCAATGAATAAATGATCCAATTTTCTAAACTGCGTATTCACGGCTTCAAATCCTTTGTCGAAAGAACAGAGCTTGAAATCACGCCCGGCCTGAATGGTATTGTCGGGCCAAACGGATGTGGGAAATCCAATCTTGTTGAAGCCCTGCGCTGGGTTATGGGAGAAAGCTCAGCGAAACGCATGCGCGGCGGCGGCATGGAAGATGTCATCTTTAATGGCACCGAAAGACGTGCAAAGCGAAATATTGCTGAAGTTTCACTTCTTCTTGATAACAGCACGCGCAGCGCTCCGGCGAACCTTAACAACACAGATGAGATAGAAGTCACGCGAAAGATTGAACGCGACCATGGCTCTGTTTATCGCATCAATGGGCGCACGACACGAGCGCGCGATGTACAAATGTTATTTGCTGATACCGTGACGGGTGCAAACTCGCCCTCTATGGTTTCTCAGGGTCACGTCACAAAAATGATCAACGCCAAGCCCCATGAGCGGCGTTTAATCCTGGAAGAATCAGCGGGAATATCCGGACTATATGCCCGTCGGCATGAGGCGGAGTTGCGTTTAAAGGCAGCAGATACAAATCTCATCCGTATAGAGGATGTTTTGGGCAGCATGGAATCAAGACTTAATCACCTAAAGCGACAAGCCAGACAAGCCGGGCGCTATCGTAACATCAATGCGCAAATCCGCCAGATGGAAATCTTGATTGCCTGGCTAGAGTGGCAGGCTCTCGATCAACGCGCTAAGTTAACCCGTGAAACCTTCGAACAGGCCGAAAGCGTAGTAGCAGAGAAATTATCCGTCGTCACACAACTGACAAAAACGCAAACAACACAAAGCCAAGACCTGCCCAAACTTCGTCAGCAAGAAGCCGAAGCCTCGGCTGCCTTGCAAGCTCTGAAATTGGAGATGGAACGTCTGGACGATGAATTCGCCCGTCATGAACAAAATATTCAGGAGCTCACAAATCAACTAGAGCAGACAAAAACCGATCTTGCACATGAAACAACCCTGAGCAATGAAACAGCCTCAACATTAGAGCGGTTAGAAGTTGAGCAAAAAGCGATTATCGCCGAACAGGAACATGACGTTGATACAGTTGAAGAAAAACAAAAAATCAAAGACCAGCTGGAACAAAAAGTCGTCAATCTGGAAGAGCGCTATACAGCTCTTATGCAAAGCACAGCAG
>CAYGQP010000369.1:0-1799 GCA_964352115.1 uncultured Micavibrio sp.
GTGTAGGTCTGGGTGTTGAAGCCGCGGCGCTGACCATTGCCCAGATCCTCAATAAGGCGCGGTTCGCCGAAATACACGCCGCCGGTGAGCTCACGAACGATGAGGATATCAAGGCCGCGAATAACCTCAGGCTTAAGGGTTGAGGCGTCAATAAGCGCATCGAACACAATGGCGGGGCGCAGGTTTGCGAAGAGATCGAGCGCCTTGCGTAGCTTCAGTAGACCGGCTTCTGGGCGTTTGTTGTATGTTATGTTATCCCATTTGGGGCCGCCGACTGATCCCATAATGATGGCATCACAGGCTTTGCAAGCCTGCAGCGTATCATCGGTCAGGGGCTCTCCGTGCTCGTCGATTGATTGGCCCCCAATCAAGCCATGGGCGGTTTCGATTTGCGCTTTCGTATTTTCATTGATCCAGTCAATGAGCTTTTGAACCTCGGCGAGAACTTCGGGGCCAATGCCATCACCGGGCAGTATCATGAGCTTATGAGGCATGTCTCTTCACCTCATTTTTAATCCAGGGCTTCTCTTGAGCAATTTGATCTTCGTATTTTGTGATTTTATCCGCTTTTTCAAGGGTAAGGGCAATATCATCCAGTCCATTTAGCAAGCAATGGCGCCTAAATTCATCAATTTCGAATGAAGTGGCATGATTTTGGTCATTCTTGATGGTTTTTTCTTCTAAATTAACCTCTATCTGCCCATTTTTTAGCAAATCTATCTCTTTTTGAGGCAGTTTTATTGGCAGAAGACCGTTTTTAAAGCAATTATTGTAGAATATGTCACCAAAGCTTTCTGCTATAACAACGCGCATACCTAAATCGATCAGGCACCATACGGCGTGTTCACGGCTGGACCCGCTGCCGAAGTTCTTGCCGGAGATGAGGATTTGCGCGTCCTTAAATTCTGGGCGGTTCAGGAAAAAATCATTCTTGGGCGTTCCATCGCTCTCAAAGCGCATATCATAGAACGCATATCCGCCAAGCCCCTGACGCTGAATGGTGCGCAGGAATTGCTTCGGGTAGATCTGGTCGGTGTCCACATCAACACGATCCAGTATAGCGGCCTTGCTTTTTACGGTTGTAAATTTTTTCATCAACGCAACGTTATGACATTGACGGAGATGTGTCTATATCCTAGTGTCTTCGCTTCAACAAAAGGAGATGATCATGGCTGAACAGGCGCTTGCCCAATCAAATGCTCAGGAAAAAACCGTCAAATGGGGTGGTGAGCTTAACCAGCAGGGTTATGAGATTCTCAAGTCTGGTGGTGGTGCAATTGTCTCACCGACCAAGGTAGGTTACATCATTATGACCGCCGATAAGGCCGGATTAGAGCGCAAATTTGCCGCCAAGGAGCGCAAGCGCAATAAGCCAGGTGTTGTTTTGTGCGGGTCAATGGACCAGCTGCGCGCACTTGCGGAGCTAACCCCGGAGATCGAAGCGTTTTATCAGGCGCACTGGGACCGGGATGTTTTGCTGGGCTGTATTTTGCCTTGGAAAGAGGACGGCCGTAAATTTATTCCTAAGGACGGATCGGACGAGTTAATGATGGATGGCCGCGGGACGAGCTGTTTTGTG
The DNA here is from genome assembly GCA_964352115.1 of uncultured Micavibrio sp. Classification (GTDB taxonomy): domain Bacteria; phylum Pseudomonadota; class Alphaproteobacteria; order Micavibrionales; family Micavibrionaceae; genus CAYGQP01. The sequence continues at coordinate 1,580 of CAYGQP010000369.1, forward strand.
ATTAAATTTGGTGTGCCCTCTGAGCAGATCGCCAAAGCGTTGTGGGAGAATGACCAGACGTTATCGCTGGCCAGTTCTGCTAATCCATCGGGGAAAGGCAACCGCGGATTGATTACTGGTGTTGGTGAGCGCATTGAAGCCGAAGTTGATTTGTTGATTGAAGCCAATGATTACGTGGCCTCTATTCAGGCGGATAAGACGGTGGACAGCCGCTATGAGC
>CAYGQP010000370.1:0-1786 GCA_964352115.1 uncultured Micavibrio sp.
TGCTTGTTCTGGAAGAGTGAGCTTTAGTATGACCTTTTGGCCTTCGGGTAAGGCATCAAGGTGTTTGAGGATTTCTGCCCTCATGATGGCTTCGCAAGCGGATTTTTCAGGTGAATTGATATCAACTTCGGGTTCAATGATGGGAACAAGCCCGTGATCAAGGATGGTTTTTGCAATATCAAATTGCTGAGCGACGACAGCGGAAATAGCAGATTCATTTGGTTCATGAATAACGGATCGCATTTTTGTACCGAAGATGCCGGCGTCATTGGCCTTCCCCAGAAGTTTTTCTAGATCGGGCATCGGTTTCATCATTTGTACGCCGTTGTCCTTGTCGGCCAATCCTTTATCAACCTTTAGAAATGGAACGATATTCAACTCCTGCCATAGATAAGTCGCGGTTGGTTTTCCCTTGATCTGATCATCCATGGTTTTTTCAAACAGGATTGCACCAAGGATTTTTTCGCCCGTGAAGGCATCGGACGTGATGATGCGCGTGCGCATTTCATGAACGCGCGCAAACATTTCATCTTCATTGGAATATGCGCTTTCATCTATGCCGTAATTTTTGAGGGCCTTGGGTGTTGATCCACCGCTTTGGTCAAGGGCGGCGATGAAGCCTTTTCCTTTAGCGATTTTATCGAGCTGTGTTTGATCGGGCATGAATATTCCTTAGGTCAAAGTAAAATTGGCTACACACAAGGTATAGCCAAGGAGACTTTAAAATTCAAACAGGAATTTAAGGCATGCGCTATCGCGGTGCGCGTGTCAGGCCTGGGCTAACAGGGGCCGCTCTTCTACCCATTGCAGCGTGAGCGAAACCTGAGAGGTTTGCAGATTTTCCGCTCGGTTTAAACTGGCGAGGAATACCGCCACCGCCCATTAAGGCGCCCATTCCTGCAGTAATTTTGTTGGGTAATCTAGCCATCTTCAATTATTCCTTCGTCCACAAGTTTATTGTAGGCCCTGTTATTGCTTGATGCTGATCCACCGGGGACAGTATCAAGGACTTTATGTTTATCTTCTTCTTCGCGGTCATATAATGTGGCCAAAATCTTTGCATCTCTAAGAGAAGGTTTCTCAACTGTTATCAGCTTAGAAAACTTTTCTAAAAAGAGTCTTAAGTCATTATGGCTATCGTCGAAATAGTCAAAAGCCGCATCAAGCGCTTTTTTAGAGTAGCCACAAGTCTTTAGACGAATGGCGCGGGCGTCTTCTTCGCATTCCTGGCGCATAATGCAGCCATAATTGAATAGCCATTCGATTTCACGGTTCAGGGCAGATTTGTTAATGCCTAGGCGTTCCATAACACCGGTCTGGGTTGTTCCAGGGTATTGGTCGATGTCATTTAAAATCATTGCACGACGAAGAGAAGAGCCGGGCTCATTGCCCAAAGCTTCAATTAAATGATCAACAACGTAACAGATTTTTTGGCTGTCGGTTGTCATCGCTTTTTTAGCTAAATTCCTCATCATGAGCACATTTTAACAGAATTATGCCTATAAATACAAGAAATATAGAAAACACTCATACACAGGATTTAAGCGTGACTTTAGGCTTCAGCGCGTACAGCTGAATTCCCGGCCTGTGAAGACAAGAGGGAGGCATTGTTAAGGGCTTGAATTGCTTGCGCAATTTCGGCAAGTGGGCGTATTGGTTTATTTTGGTCATTTGCTGATGAGTTTGGGGTGTTTTCGGCCTGTAGTTCTTCGATGGGTGCGCGTTGTTCTTCGTCGGTATTTTGCTGCGATGCAATCTGATTCGATTCTTGGTCCCCGTTTTGAGA
>CAYGQP010000371.1:0-1765 GCA_964352115.1 uncultured Micavibrio sp.
TTCCCGAACCACCACCCCGATCCGACGGTTGATAAAAATCTCATCGATCTTCAGCGCGCCGTGGCGGAAAATAATTGTGATCTCGGCATTGCTTTCGATGGCGATGGTGACCGCATTGGGGTGGTCGATGAAAATGGCACAATTTTACGTTGCGATATCCTGATGACAATCTATGCACGGCAAATTTTGGAAGACCAGCCCGGCGCAACGATTATCGGTGACGTCAAATGCTCACAGATCATGTTTGATGAAATCAATACCATGGGCGGCAAGGCTGTGATGTGGAAAACCGGGCACTCGCTTGTGAAATCCAAAATGTTGGAAACCGGAGCACCCTTGGCCGGTGAGCTCAGCGGCCATATCTTTTTCGCCGATAAATATTACGGCTTCGATGATGCGCTGTACTGCGCCATTCGCCTTATTAACGCTCTTGAAAACGACAGCCTGTCGTCCCTGACCGCGAATTTGCCGAAGCTCCACAGCACTGCCGAAGTGCGCTTCGATGTCCGAGAAGAAGAAAAATTTGATCTCGTCCCTCGCGTCTATGAAAACCTAAAACCGCAGCAAAGCGAAGATCTGCAAATCAACGACATCGATGGTGTGCGCGTTTCAACGCCCGATGGATGGTGGCTCCTGCGCCCCTCAAACACCCAGAGCGTTCTGGTGGCCCGGGCCGAGGGCACAAGCGCAGATGGCCTTGAGCGTTTAAAGGCCATCGCTATAGAAGAGGTTAAAAAAATCGGCTATGATCTCAGCTTCGAATAAACCACTTCACAACAGAGAACTAATCCACATGAGTACAACACTAGACATTCACTTCCTCGAACTTCTGACATCCAAAATCTGCCACGATCTCATCAGCCCCATTGGCGCGGTCAATAACGGGGTCGAATTTCTTGAGGAAATGGGCGCAGATGCCGGAGAGGAAGTCACGAGCCTAATCGCCTTTAGCGCCAATCAAGCCTCTGCAAAACTTCAGGCTTTTCGTTTAGCCTACGGCACAGGGGGCGCAGACAGCAACCTGAAGCCCGAAGATGCCTTTAAGGCCATCGCCGGAGTTGTAGACCCGGACGGCAAAATCAAACAGGACTGGGATGCCTATGGAGACATCGGCCACGATGAACGCCCTACCGGATTTATCAAAATTCTGACCGCCGGCTTGCTTCTGGCGATGGAAGGCCTCCCCAAGGGTGGAACATTAAGCGTTTCAAAAGGCGACAATGACAGCACTGTCATCAGCGCACAGGGTGAAAATGCCGCGCTTAAAAACGAAGTTGTTCAAGCCCTTTCATTATCTTTGTCATCTAATCAACTGGAGCCAAAATACGTTCATGGCCATATGACCGGACTTCTCTCATCCCATTATGGATTCACGATTAGCTACAACCAAACAGAGCCAGATCAAGCATTCAACATCACCATATCTCACGGGTAAAACCTGAACACGACTGTATCGCGTAGGCCAAAGCCCTCTGGAATCAACATTTTTGAGTTCAGTTTTGATCCGCATTGATATATGATCATAATAATATTAAGGTTTTTAAGATAATCTTCATGCCGTTTGAAATACAATAGTAACTGAAATACCTTGGGAACACAGCATTCCTTCCTAAACTGCGTTAAAGCCACAAAAAAACAACAATGTTTACAGGATGACACATCATGGATGATCTGCTTGCAGAGTTTATAACCGAAACAAATGAAAGCCTTGAGGAACTTGATCTTGATCTTGTGAACCTTGAACAAAACCCTAATGACAAAGACC
>CAYGQP010000372.1:0-1744 GCA_964352115.1 uncultured Micavibrio sp.
GGATATACACCTATGTCGCGCGACAACAGAAAAAACCCTTGGGGCTCACCCGGTAACGATGATCGTGGCAATGGCCCCTGGGGCGGTGGTGGCCATGGCGGTGGGAACGGCGGCGGTGAGCCACCGGATTTAGACGAGATGCTGCGACGCGCGCAAGAAAACTTCAGATCTGTAATGCCTGGTGATTTTAAGGGCGGAAAGATCATTATGCTGGCTATCGCCGCGATTTTAGTGCTTTGGGGCGCGAGCGGCGTCTACGCCGTTCAACCAGGAGAACATGCGGTTATCCAGCGCTTTGGCGCATGGCAGCGCACACAAATCGAACCCGGTTTAGGCATACATTTTCCAACACCAATTGAATCACGCACGATCGTTAATGTTGAAGAACTGCAAAAAATGTCGATCGGTTACACAGAAATTTCCAGCCGCCGCGGTGAGACGGGCAAGCGGTCTTTGCCTGATGAAAGCCTTATGCTTACATCTGATCGTAACATTGTCGATCTGAACCTTGTGATTCAGTGGAACATCAAATCGGCTGAGGATTTCCTGTTTAATATTCGTGATCAGGAAAACACCATTAAGAAGGTCGCAGAAAGCGCGATTCGTGAAGTTGTCGGCCAAACAAATATGTTTCCCGTCATCACAACAGACCGCGATGCCGTAGCGTCACGCACCAAGGAAATTATTCAAAATAATCTCGACCAGTACCAATCCGGTGTAGACATTCGTCAGATTTTGATTGAAAAGGCCGAAGTACACCCGGATGTTCAACAGGCGTTTCAGGATGTTCAATCCGCGAAACAAGAAGCGGCAAATGAGATCAACAAAGCGCAGGTGGAACGCGAGCGCATCATCCCCGTTGCGCGCGGGGAGGCCATACAGATGCTTCAAGAAGCCGAAGCCTACAAACAATCTGTCATTGCGAGGTCAAACGGAGACGCGGCGCGTTTTACGTCCGTTTATGAGGCTTACCTTACGGGTAAAGACGTAACGAAGGAGCGCCTGTACATTGAAACGATGGAAGAAGTGCTTAAAAACGCCCAAAAAATTATCCTCGACAAGGATGGAAACGGCCAAGGTGTGGTGCCTTATTTGCCACTCAACGAACTTAATAAAAAACGTTAACTCATAAAGAATTGAAGGACATACAGAATATGCAAAAAATTGGATTTGGACTTATAGCCATTGTTGCCATTGCGCTGATTGTTGTTTCACAGTCGTTGTTCATTGTAGACCAGCGTGAACAAGCCATCCTGCTTCAACTTGGACAGCCAGTGGGTGATTCCCAAAACCCCGATTCATTCATTAAGGGACCGGGGTTACATTTCAAAATTCCAATGATTCAAGATGTTGTATATTTTGATCGTCGCATTTTGTCCGTTGATCCGGACGCCGAACAGGTGGTTATCTCAAGCGCAACGTTATCTTTAGATCCCCTTCAGACTGTTTTGGACAATGATCAGGACTCTGAAAGCAATTCAGAAGACAACAAGGACGAGAAAGATATCGGCATCGACGTGGTCACGGGGGAGCCGATTATCCTTGATACATTCGTTCGTTATAAAATTGTTGATCCGCTTCAGTTCTTTAAAACACTTCGTACAATTCGTGAGGCCAATTCAAAGATTGAAAATATCCTGATTGCCAGTACACGGGCAGAGCTTGGTAAGACGTCTTTGGAAGACCTTTTGTCCCCCACGAGAACACAGGTGATGGCATCTATTCAGCGGCGCGTCAATACCGA
>CAYGQP010000373.1:0-1732 GCA_964352115.1 uncultured Micavibrio sp.
GCGGTAAAGTCATCGTGAATGGAAGGGACCAAACAGCTTACTTTGGCCGTAACACGCACCGTCTGATTTTGAACCAGCCATTTCTTGTTGTGAATGCGGTTGGTCATTTTGATGTGATGGCAACTGTGAAGGGCGGCGGACTATCTGGTCAGGCTGGTGCAGTCCGTCATGGCATTTCTCGTGCCTTGGAAAACTTTGATCCTGAAAATCGTCCCGCGCTTAAAAAAGCGGGAATGCTTACACGTGATGCCCGTATTGTTGAGCGTAAAAAGGTCGGTAAGCATAAAGCTCGCCGTACGAAGCAGTGGGCGAAACGTTAATCTAATAGCATTATCAAAACCCGTAAAACACCTCTTCCAAAAGGCCTCTATTCAATCAGGGGCCTTTTGTTTATGATTTTAGCTTATGAAACCTTTTATTCTCCCTTACCGAAGTATCATGCCCGAAATTCATGACAGCGTTTATGTCGCCCCGACAGCAAGTATAATTGGCGATGTCAAAATTGAAGACGAAAGCAGCATCTGGTTTGGCTGTATACTGCGCGGTGATGTCAATAATATTACCATCGGCGCCCGCACGAATATTCAGGACGGCACGGTTATTCATGTCTCCTCAACAACCCAAGGCACATATATTGGCAATGACGTAACGGTTGGGCACATGGCACTTCTTCATGCCTGCACGATCGGCAACGAAGCATTCATTGGCATGCAGGCCTGTGTCATGGATGATGCAAAGGTTGAAGACCGGGCAATGATCGCGGCTGGTTCGCTTGTAACTTCGGGCAAAGTCGTGCCCTCTGGTCAGCTTTGGGGTGGTCGTCCGGCGAAATATATGCGCGATCTAACTGAGGAAGAGATTCCATTCCTGAGGTTCTCACCTGATCGCTATGTCAAACTTAGCAGGGAATATCTCTAGAGATTTAACTTAGCTGCTTTGTTTTTTCACATAGCTGCCAGGCGCGGCTTCAATGCCCTTTTTAGGCTTTCGGGCTTTAACCTTATCGCCGACATAATCCTGCATCCACGAATTCCAGTGCGGCCACCATGATCCGTCGTTTTCCTTTGAATTTTCAAGCCACTTTTCCGGGTCTTTCGGTGTTTTGTCATTTGTCCAATAACAGTATTTCTTTTTATCCGGATGATTAACAACGCCTGCAATATGCCCGGACGCGGAGAGTGTAAAAGTTTTGTCACCGCCCAGCACTTGAGTTCCGGCGTATGTAGCCTGCCATGGGGCAATGTGATCTTCGCGCGCGGACAGGAAATAGGCCGGAGTTTTGATGCTTGAGGCATCAATCGGCACATCATTCATGGAAATTCCACCAGCCTGACAGAGCAAATTATCGCGGTACATTTTACGCAGATAAAAGCTATGCATCGCCGCAGGCATGTTTGTGGAATCATCATTCCAGTACAATAAATCAAACGGAAAGGGTTCCTTGCCCATCAGGTAATTGTTCACCACAAACGACCATATGAGGTCATTAGACCGCAAAAGCGAGAAGGTCTGTTGAAGCTGCTTGGCCTCCAGATAGCCGCGCTCTGTCATTTCCTTATCCATCATCTGAAGCTGCCCATCATCCATGAAGAGCTTCAGGTCGCCTGCTTCCTCAAAATCGATCAGGGTCGTTAAAAAAGTTGCGGATTTAATACGGCCTTCCTGTTTCTGAGTTTTAAGGTAAGCCATTGTGATCGTAAGCAATGTCCCGCCCAGACAATATCCCACAACG
>CAYGQP010000374.1:0-1728 GCA_964352115.1 uncultured Micavibrio sp.
GTCCTGGTGTTCATCCGCTTGCTGAAATGGCTGAACATGAAGTTGAAGACGCGTTGTTTGGTGATGATGGTGGTGAGAGTTCATCCAAGAAAATTTCACCGCCAAAGCCCAAGCAAAAAAATAAGCGCAAAAAGAAAAAGAAATGACGCCTTTCGTAAAACAGCTTTTTTCTGGTCCCTGCGATTTTGTTCTGGGGGTTGCTGAGCTTGGACAATTACCGAATGCTGATCGGCCAGAGATTGCCTTTGCTGGTCGTTCAAACGTTGGGAAATCCTCACTAATTAATGCGCTGACCAATCGTAAATCCCTGGCGCGCACGTCAAATACACCCGGGAGAACGCAGCAGCTTAATTTCTTTGATTTGGCGGGACATCTGTATCTTGTTGATATGCCGGGTTATGGGTATGCAAAGGTTTCTAAAACAGAGCGTACAGGTTGGCATAAGCTCATTAAGGCTTATCTCGTTGGGCGGCCAAGTCTGCGTTGTGTGTTTATTCTCGTGGATGCGCGTCACGGGTTGAAGGACAGTGATAAAGAGTTAATGGAAATGCTCGATGAGGCAGCGGTATCATACCGGATTGTCCTGACGAAAGTTGATAAGCAAAAAGGCAAGGGGCTTGAGGTTTTGCAGGATAAAATTTTGAAGGTGATTAAAAAGCATGCCGCCGCTGTTCCTGAAATTTCCTCTACAAGTGCCCATAAGGGCGGCGGTATTGATGAGCTCAGAGAGCTCATGGCGTCTTTTTGTCTATAGGGTATGGCCCTGTTTATCGTTCGATCAGGATGTTGTAGAAATAATAAAATCCATTGTTATCAAGGATACAAAGCGACAAATTCCCCTCGCAGGCTGGGCAATCTGATGTTTCAAAGGGTTGATTTGTGAAGCCAAACAAATCGTCATCAATAAAGAATACGTCTGCTCTTGACGATATCGTTGGTATTGTTGGATCCCCCGTGATGATATTGTTAATTTCAGCGCAGACGCTCTCTCTTAGGCCTGCCGCAACAGCTATGACTTCTTCGGCGGTTGTCTCGCTCCATTCTACGTTATTGAATTGCCCGATGTGCCAATTTGTTATGGCGTTTGGAACAGAGGCTTCAGCTGGAAGAGGCCGCGCAATAAGCCCACCGCCCTGGGGGTGATAAAGTTTTCTGAAATCGGCGACACCGCCAGTAAAGCCTGCGGTTCCGGGCAATGAATAATCAATATCGTCAACGGTTAAGCCTGTGAACGTCATTTGATCAATGGCTGATCGCGCCTGTGTAGCATAGGCAATGAGCTGCGTAGCGTAGAGCTGGGCGCGTTCACGGTTAAGGGCATTGGCCTGACCTGAGTCTGTTTCGCGGCCCAAAGTCAGTGTCAAGGCGGCAAATAGTGCGATCGCGATGAGCACATACACCAAAGCGTTTCCAGCTTCACTATTCTTACGTGTTTGATGATTTTCTTTTTGGCATGACGTATTCATTTCTTTAAGCTACCAGAATGATGAGTGATTCAATAGCGTATTTTCCCCTGTTTATACTTGGGGCATTTTTGTTTGGTGGCGCATTAAGCGCAGCATTTTTCGCCTTTAGACAAATCAAGCTTGAGCGTAAAAACGCTGAGCTTCTATCGCAGATAGAGGCGGAGAAGGCCGCCCTTGAAAGTGCTGGGGCGGCGCTGGATATGCGTTTCAAGGCAACAGCGCAGGAAGCTCTAACTGCGAGTAGTGAGCGGTTTTTGCAACT
>CAYGQP010000375.1:0-1718 GCA_964352115.1 uncultured Micavibrio sp.
TTGGCGGCGGCGATACATATTAATTCTTCTCATTAAAAAAGTTTTCCCCCTATTAACCAAATCTCTTATGTCTATTGCTATGATATAAGAACGAGATCGTGTATAACGGTATCGCGAAGGGTTTTGGGATCGTCATGCGCATATTCATTATTTTATCACTCGGCTTAAGCGTCTTTTTTGCGGCTCATATATTTACGAGCACGCTTCATGCGCAAACTGCGCCTATCCTTGATCATTGCGAACAGGCAAAGAACAACAACGCCATGCTGGCTTGTGTGAAAAAACAACACGAGGAAAGTCTGGACTCGCTAAATGCGTTATACGAAGAGGTTCAGGCCCTTCAATCGCCGGAAACGCTCAATGAATTTCGATCCACACAACGGGACTGGATATCCTACCGCGACAAGGAATGCGCCTGGAAAACACATCAAACGGGCAATGAGATGCTCAAACGCATCAAACAGCTGTCATGTTTAACCCACCTGACAAATATGCGTGTGACTGTGCTGACCAAATACATGGATGATCAAAACACAGGTGAACCAGAGGCCTTGGCGAAAATCCCGCTATGGATGAATGTGCTGGGCGAGGAACACCCGGACGTATTTTGGCAGACCGCAAAACGCCAGCGCGGCGATTTGGACTGCGATAAGGCGGACGAACAAATATTGACCGGTGTACGCATTTATCAGTCCGAACCTGTTCAACAGGAGGTCTTGATTGCGATTGTCGAAAACCCGATCACCGGACAGCCTAAAACAAGTGTATTTATCTTTCCTGTCGCGAAGCAACTGAATGGTACTCACGTTTGTACACCAAATATTGAGGTCCTGATGGATCACAATATCTCATCAGAAAAATCAGAAGAACAAAACACTATGTGTACGTCTGTTTTAAACATTCGCTCGGCGGGGTGTGAAACAATCAAAATTGTCTGGGATGGGGAAAAATACAAAAAAATCGCAAATGCCCTTTAAGATTCCATCAATCGTATTGGCTAAAGAACAGTCTTGCTTTTAAACGGCGCGTGTTGAATTCTTCCTTATGACCCAATCATTTTCAATTTGCGTGTTTTGTGCGTCTTCTCGTGATGTGGCCGACGAATATTTCGATCTGGCTCATAACCTCGGCGAGCTCGCTGCAGACCAGGGCTGGCGCATTGTTTATGGTGGTGCGCGCATCGGGCTCATGGGCCGTTTGGCAGATTCGGCAATGAATGCAGGCGGTGAAGTCATTGGCTATATCCCGGAGCACTTGAAATCCAAAGAAATCGCCCATACGGGCATTACGAATCTACACACGACAAAAACCATGCATGAACGGCAAAAAAGCATGACCGACGCGGCGGATGCGTTTGTGGTCTTGCCCGGCGGGCTGGGCACCCTTGCGGAGTTTTATGAGGCTCTGACGTGGAAACAACTGCGCCTGCATAACAAGCCTATTGCTGTCATCAATGCGCAGGACTATTGGACGCCTATGCTCAAATCAATTAAGCGCGGCGTCCAGGAAAAATTTATCCGGCAAAATGATTTTGAATTATTCCATGTCTTTGAATATATCGACGAATTGCCTGATTTTTTTGGGCAAAGCGATCAATAGCGCACAAAAATCATGCGTTATCGATTTATGTGTTGTATATTTTCTATGAAAACTTAAGATAAAAGTTCAATTTGAAGTTTATTTTTTTATCAAGGCGAAGATAACTTAGTGTCCTATAC
>CAYGQP010000376.1:0-1714 GCA_964352115.1 uncultured Micavibrio sp.
CGCGCAAAGGTGATTGCTGAGGGCGCAAATCTGGGTGTGACCCAGCTTGGGCGTATTGAATTTGCGGAAAGCGGTGGAAAGATCAACACGGACTTCCTGGATAATTCCGGCGGCGTTGATTCTTCAGACCATGAAGTAAACATCAAAATCCTGCTGACCGAGGTTATGCGCGCTAAGGGCAATTCCATGACCTTGCCTCAGAGGGATAAGTTGCTTGAGGCCATGACTGATGAAATCGCAGAGCATGTCCTGCGAAATAATTATCAGCAGACACAGGCCATTTCATTAACGGAACTACAGGCGCGTGAAAACTTGCAGCTGCAGGAAGAATTCATTCAGGACCTTGAGCGCAAACAGGGCTTAAAGCGTGCGCTGGAAGGCTTGCCCGATAGTGAGACGGTGGAAAACAGGCTGCGTCTGGGCAAGGGGATGACCAGGCCAGAGCTTTGTGTGTTGATGTCCTATGCAAAAATTGACTTTACAAAACAGCTATTAGAGTCTGATATCCCGGATGATAAGGATATGCAGGGCTGGCTCTTGAGCTATTTCCCGGAACGTCTTCGCGAAAAATATGCCAGTCAGATTTTATCGCACAGGCTGCACCGCGAAATTATCGCGACGTATATGGCCAACTCTCTCGTGAATCGCATGGGGCCAACATTCATAAAAGCCTGCACAAAAAAGACCGGCGCAAGCGCAAGTGAAATCGCAAAAGCCTATATCGTTGTGCGTGAAGCGTTCCAGCTCCGCCCATTGTGGGATGAAATCGAGGCTATGGACAACAAGGTGCCTGCACAGGTGCAATTGCGCGCAATGGCAGAAATTTCTGCCTTGGCCGAGCATGCGATCAGCTGGTTCCTCATTCGTCTTGGCCGTGACATGAGCATCGGCGAGGATATTCGCGACTATGGTAAGGGCGTGGATGAGCTTAGCAAGGATCTGTATAAGCTTGTACCGGACAGCATGCAAAAATCCATCAAACGGCGGGCCGATGAAATTATCAGCAACGGCTTGCCGAAATCGACGGCGATGAAAATTGCTCTTCTTCCCGTGTTGTCATCAGCATGCGATATCATTCGCATTGGTCTGGAACAAAAAACAGACCTTCAAAACACAGCGAAGACGTACTTCAAGCTGGGCAAGGAATTCCATCTGGATTGGTTGCGTCAACAAGCCCGCTTTATGTCTTCCGATGATCATTGGCACGCGGAGGCGACCTCTGGCCTGGTGGATCAGCTGTATTCATCCCAAGCAGGACTGACGGTGCGTATTTTGAAAGACACAAATGGCCGCAAAGGAAAATACGAGGATGTTGTTGATCGTTGGATCAGCTCACATGCCCATCATGTAAATCAGCTCAATCCGTTGTTTGCTCAGCTGCGCAGCGCAGGGACGATTGACCTGTCCATGCTGATCATTGCGGAGCAGCGCTTGAAAAACCTCTATGGTGGTTAAGCGATAAGCCCGCCGATGATCAGGCCAAATAAAACCAGAAACCCGTAATTCCGGTTTGATTTAAAGACCGATAACGCGGATTCTGGTTTATTCAAATCCCACGAACGCATCTGGAATGCCAAATGCACGCCCGCCGGCAAAAGGCATAGCGGCATGAAAATATTATATTCTGGTATAAACGCGGCGATATTGAGGCCGACCCAGCTTAGGGCATAGAACGCGATAACCCAATGCTTGGACTCCTCATCGAAAAGCAGCG
>CAYGQP010000377.1:0-1712 GCA_964352115.1 uncultured Micavibrio sp.
GTTATGGAAGAGGTTCTAAATTTCAAGCGCATGAACGATAATGATTTTGGGTTTTTTAAAATGTACGCCCCTAATTTTAAAAACCCGAAAGAGAGATTTCCTGACGAATACAAAGAACCTGCAAAGGCCCTGAACGCAAACCATGAATACTGGGCAACCGGATCAACGCAGCAGCTTAATCAGGATAAGGTCATTACGAATAACTTCTTTATCGATACCGTTTCTGCCCTGTTTGGACTTAATGGTTTGCTTTCGATGCGCGGGGACAATATTCATATCCACCCTATGGCTCAACTCACTGCCGTTGGTAAATCACTGGTGGACAGTGCAGTCAAAAGCGTCGGTGGATCGATCGCGGCTGGTTTTCTTGGTGGTTTGGCGGATGGCGCCTATGGTCAGGTTGCCAATATCGTTAGCCAATTCCTGAGCTCCGCCGCCTTCCTGGGGCTTACTGCGGGTATTGTGCTCTATTATGTTTTGCCGTTCTTGCCATTCCTTTATTTTTACTTTGCCGTAGCACAATGGGTAAAAGGGTTGTTTGAAGCCATGGTTGGATTACCGCTTTGGGCATTGGCCCATTTGCGTATTGATGGAAACGGCCTGCCCGGCGAATCCGCATCGTTTGGATATTTCCTGATTTTCGAAGTTTTTGCACGGCCAATTATGATTGTGCTCGGGTTAGTTGCCTCCATGGTGATTTTCACGGCGCAAGTGCGTATTTTAAACTTTACATGGGTTCTGGTGGTCGATAATTTGACCGGCTTTAATTCAGGCGCAGAGACGTATCAATTTACACCCGGTGACGGCGGATTATTTGAGCCACCACCAGAGGCTAGCGGACAATCCTTTGCGCGCGGCGCGGTTGATCAGTTCTTCTTCACCATTATCTACACGATTATTGTGTATATGCTGGCGACCGCATCGTTCAAGCTGATCGATAAAATCCCCGACAACATTTTGCGTTGGATGGGTGCCGGGGTATCCGCATTTGGTGACATTAACACGGACCCGACCGAAGGCATTACCCGTTATGCCAGTATCGCCGGTACGGTCGTTGGCCCTCAATTAACAAAAGCGACCCAAGAAGCTGCGACAGGTACAGGCGGTGCATTGAAGAGCCTTATAAGGGGACCTGCGCCTAAGCCACCGACACCGCCAACGGGAGCCCAATAGTGATCAGGCCTTATGATATGAATATAAAAAAATGGTTTTAAAAACATGGCAACGATAACAAGAAAACAATTTATAAATTATGCGGTTTTACCGGGTTTTCGTCCACGGCTTGTTCATCTGTTTGCTACAGGGTTTAATTATATTCCCTTCTTTATTGCCTTGGTGTATCAAGCGGTCCGTTTATTGCCAAAAAACCACCCCTACACGATGCCGTCGAATATTGGACAATATGGTATACGGCACGTTATTGCAGAAGCCGCCAACCATCTGACCTTCAACCGGCAAAACCTTGACCAGATTGTGTTATTTTTCATGATCTTGCTTGGGCTGGTGATTGCGCTCGCGCAGTTTTTATTGCTCGGCGTTTCTATCTTCGCACAGCCCGCAATGGCACAGTTCCCATCCGGGTTTTCTGGTTTTTTTGGGACTGAATTCGCGGAACAAGATTTAGCCTTTATGTTTCTGGATCTCGTTTTTGGGGTGCCTGACTTGTTTGGATCATGCGTAGGAACCGCAACAATTTGCGAGGATGTCAGGGG
>CAYGQP010000378.1:0-1689 GCA_964352115.1 uncultured Micavibrio sp.
TTCCAGCAATTTCAGAAATATCTCGGCGTGCTTCTTCACCAATTTCTTTGATCACATAAGGGCTTGGCCGAACTTCAGGATCTGCGATTTGCTCATAAGCAGGAATTTCCCAGCAGGATAGACGGTCTTGGATATAGTTCAGGGCTTTCAGTTTCTCTTCTTTGACATTTTGTATTTGAAAGTCAGGAACAATGAAACGAGCTGTTCTTTTGAGTATTTCTGTTAAATCCTCAAGATTAAAATCCATACGTTGTATGGCTTCCCAGCAGCTCTTGAAGCGTTCAGAATTGTCCAGAAATTCATCATCGAGATGGGTAAAATAGTACCATACTTCTTTTTTTGTGAGGTCGTCTGTTTCCATGCCCGCGGTTATAGAGCATTCTATGGCGTTTTGTCAATTTTATGGCAAATAAAAAAGCGCGTATTTCTGGCGCAAGGCTTAGTTTAACAGAGAATAGGTATTGGACGACGTTTGGCTTAGCTTTTGTGCTTGCCGGGAAAGGGGATAATATTATGAATTTCCCTAGCGTGATAACGCGCAGCCCCATCTGTGTTTTGTACCCCAGCATCAACAATGGCCGCCGGCATAACGTCCTCGATCATTGGCGTGTATGGTTGCTCGCCCAGCGCAAGAGACATGGCCCTGAAAAACTCATCGGCAATCATTTGGTGCGATGTGGCCTGAATGTGCAAAATGCCAAAAACTTTTGCTGCGGCCTCGTCTTTGGCCTTTAGGAAGCTCAGATTAAGGCTCAGCAAATCAGCCAGACATTCTAAATCCTCCGAAATATTAGCGAGCGCGTCCAGCGCGGAAAGCTCATCCACATCACGGTCCAGGGCGTTTTGTACCCAAAGATCCGCATAATCCTCGATCATGCGCTCCGCTTCGGTATGCATCACATGCATCGATGCTGAGGCTAAAATATAGCTATTGGCGATTTTCTGGGCGCACGTGGCAATGCACAGCAGAGCTGTATCTGGCTGCATGTCTGCGATTAAATCGTGAATGGAATATTCCAGCTCAGGAGTAAGTTTTTCGCGGCCATCAATGATGTCGTTAATGATTGCGGGCACATGCAAACGATTGGTCATGATGGCCCTTGTTTTATCTGTAATTTTGTTTCCCGTGTGCACAATTTTATTACCTTGTTTTTTATGCGTATATGACATGAATATACGTAAAATATGAACAAATCCTTAAGATTGCTGTTTTTGCAGCATTTTCATCGCAAAATTAATAATATGTTAAACGCATCTCTCTAAGATCATTGATATATGGGTGTCAATAGAGGGACCGCATGAACAAGTTTGCACATTTTGAAGCTGTGATGGAGCCGAATGTTTTCGCTCTGTATACGCGTCATGCTCAAGTTGCGCGTGATATCCATGAGCAATCATTACGCGAATTCACGGGCAATAATGAGCTTGTTGTTGAGTTGGTTAGGGAAAATGCCCTATCCCCGGATGACGCGACATTGGACCTCATGGCTCAATATGACTCGATCTCGGTCAGCTCTGGAATTGCTCTTGGCGGCGTTATGGACGGCGTAATGAATGAAAGACTTGTTGATTATCGAATCTTTTTTGAAAATGATGCGCCGATTTACACGGTGGCTGCGGATAACAAAGGTAGGAATGGGGAAATTAACACCCCACGTATAGCGGATTTTTCGCGAACTAGCCTAGTCG
>CAYGQP010000379.1:0-1686 GCA_964352115.1 uncultured Micavibrio sp.
GGGTGACCTGGTCATTAAGGATGGGCAGGGCCAAATACGTACGGGCAATGATGTTGCGGACATGCTTCTCCAGTCGCGTAAAATCAGAAATTCAATCAACGCCCTTATGCAAAAAACAGGCAATCGCCGCATTGTTGAGCAAATTGCCATTTCAGGTGGATTCGACGAAGATATTTTCGACAACCCCAAAAAAGGCGAAGAATATGCGGCCAAGGTTGCGGAGCGCTTGAACAGCATTGCCGCCAAAAATGAGAAGACCTGGACCGGTGAGTTCACACCGGTCGGTGGGTATATTTTTGACCGGACACTGCGCGGTGTGAAGGAAAACACCAGAATCTCAGCTGATCGTATTCGTTCTCCCGATGCGCGCCGCCTACATGGCGCAAGTGAGTGGCTTGCCGAAACCTTTGCTGGCCCAGTTGAAATAAAAGCAGGCGATAAGCTGCTCGCTAAGGTGAATGGGCCGGCTGCGCTATATGACCGTGTGCAGGAATTTGGCCGCAAGGGGCTTGCGATTGCCCGCTATAAGGGTCTGGGGGAAATGAACCCGGAACAGCTCTGGGAAACCACGCTTGACCCCAATGCGAGAACTTTGCTGCAAGTCAATGTGGCCGACGCCGTAAAGGCTGACGAGATTTTCTCTACATTGATGGGAGATGTCGTTGAACCACGCCGCGAATTCATTCAGGACAACGCGCTGAAGGTCCGCAATGTGGATGCTTAAGCTATTGTTTTTGGAGTAGCCTTGCCTTTGCAAAACCTCTGACCTATGTTCATCGGCTATGGTTGGAAAACTTGAATTTAGAGAGCTTGAACCGTCTGACTTGGATATTTTCCGGGAAATTCGTCTGGAGTCTCTTAAAAAATATCCTGATAACTTCACATCGTCCTATACACGGGAGAAAGAAGAGCCAGACTCCTTTTTCAAAAAAATGTTGAAAGATAGCCTTTTCATGGGCTGTTTCTCTCAGGGCGGTAAATTGCTTGGTATCTGCGGATTTAAACCATTCTCTGAACAGAAAAAGACTGCGCATAAGGGTGTGATCACAGGGTTTTACATTCGTAAAGAATACCGTGGGCGTGGATTTGCCAAAAAGCTAATGAACAAGACGATTGAAAAAATTGAGGATGATTTTGACCAGGTCCTTATTCGTGTGACACGCAAGAACACAAAGGTGCATCAGCTCTATAAATCATGTGGATTCAAGGATATAGGGCTTGAGCGGCGATCGCTGAAGTCTGTAGACGGTCATTTTGATGATGAATACATCATGCAGAAACTTATTGATTAATAAAGAAAAATTCGAATATTAAGGCCTAAATTTTACAGAAAAAGGCTAATCTGCTATATAAACCGATCAAAAATAAAAAGAGAGGCTGTAGAATATGAAACAAGCATCGACCAAACGTGTGGTAAAAACCTTCAGACCTGACGATCAAATTGTGTCGTCTCACCCCATTATGTCTGTCTATAGCGGAATGCGCGCATCGGAGCGCAAAATACAATTTCGCTCATTGGTGACACGCGAACATGCAGAGCTCTTTAGGGAAATCCGGCTAGAAGCTTTACGCAAGCACCCTGAATACTTTGTCTCTGGTTATGAGGAGGCATGTAATAAGCCGTTATCCTATTTTGAGGATGAAATGCTGAAGAATCATATGATTGGCGCATTTAAGGATGAAAAA
>CAYGQP010000380.1:0-1666 GCA_964352115.1 uncultured Micavibrio sp.
ATCAAAGTTAATCTCACGAGGCTTAACAAACCCTTCGGACATGGCAATGAGTTTCAAATACGCTGTTTCAACAGTCTTCACCGCTTCATCCTTATAAAGCACGACAAGTTTGAACTGCCCTTCATCAATCTCTTCCGTAAGATCCAGCATCTGCTTAACCACATTCACATTAGCGTGGCTGTCTAAGTCATCCATGTATGGCGCAAAAATCGCTGCCATATCCTCAATCGCAGCGCGGTTAATATGAACCACAAGTTCCGCAACCCTGCCAACATCGCCTTCAGAAACAAGCTTATGCTTCAAAAGCACAGACATAATCACAGCGTAACTGCCAAAATTTGACTGCCAATTTACAACAGGAATAGAAGCCCCAATAACCTTATCAGTATTTAGTTGGCCATATTCCACACTCGCCACACCAAACGCTAGCGGTTCAGCCCACCAGGATTGCGCCTTTTGCGCATCGACATAGGCTTTGAAATCTTCAACTGTTTTAATATCACTCATGCTGCACTCTCACTCTTGCTATCGTTGCTCTCATCATTCAAAAAATATCTGCGCTGGATACTACCATTGTCTAATTCAAACACAAGTGGCACACCAGTCGGAATTTCGGCCTGATTTATCGTTTCCGGCGTTTCCGCGCCCAAAATAATCAGCATCGCCCGCAGTGAATTGCCATGCGCCGCAATCAATACATTCTTTCCATTGCTCATAACCATATCTTTGATGTTAGCCTCGTAATAAGGCTTCACACGGTTCTCGACCACATCCTTGAGGCACTCGCCGCCCGGCGGAGGTGTATCATAAGACCTTCGCCAGACATGCACTTGCTCCGCACCGTATTTTTCACGGGTCTCGTCCTTGTTCAAACCCACAAGATCGCCGTAATCCCGCTCTCGTAAATCATCATGGTAAATCATCGTATCAATCAAACCAGCATAACCTGCCTCGGTCAAAGCCAGTTTTGCCGTTTCGTTTGCCCGCTTTAGCGTACTGGTAAACACTTGGTCGAACTGGATATTCGCCCTGGCTAATCTGCGGCCTGCGTCTTTTGCCTCCTCAATACCGTCTTCTGTAAGCTCAACATCTTTAAATCCCGTAAAACGGTTCTGCTTATTCCAGGTCGATTGACCATGGCGTAGTAAAACTAAATAATTCATAAATCCATTCTCCAAAACAAAAGATACTTTGACAAAACGCCGTGATCATGCCATCTTCCGCTTGAAAAGGAAAGACGGGATGTCATAAGCGTTTCGGTTGACTGTTAAAAACATAAAATAATTGAAGCCGTGTTTTTAATCGTCCGCCGTAATCCGGCCTCTCCCCTTCCCAAAATAAAAAGTAAACACCGCGTGACTCGAGTTGCGCGACAATTCATACAAAAGGAAACTATAAATGTTTAAAGTATTTAAAAAAGAAATCGATTTTGCAGGAAAAACCCTGACGCTTGAAACAGGGAAAATAGCCCGTCAAGCAGATGGTTGTGTGATCGCAACAATTGGTGAAACAAGCGTGCTTTGTGCCGTGACTGGTGATAAACACGTTCGTGATGGCCAGGACTTCTTTCCGCTATCTGTTCACTATCAGGAAAAAACATATTCAGCGGGTAAAATTCCAGGTGGGTTTTTCAAACGCTAAGCCCTTCCAAGCGAAAAATAAACAC
>CAYGQP010000381.1:0-1656 GCA_964352115.1 uncultured Micavibrio sp.
ACCTTATACGGCAAACCAAGCTGGATAAAGCGTTCCTCAAATTCCCGTGTTTGAAAACCAGCACGGATAAGAACCGCCATTTCATTCAGGCTTTCGCCCTTGCGTTGTAGTTGTTCAATTTCTTCACCCACCCAGCGCGCCTCTGCCGGACCATCCCACAGGCCGTGGACCACAATTTTATCGCCATCGCCAGCCTCTGACCATAAATCCTTGCCCAGCCGCCCCTCATTATTGCCAATCAACTTACCAGCCGCGCGCAGGATATTGTTGGTGGAGCGATAATTTTGCTCAAGGCGAATGACAGTTGCGCCAGGAAAATCCTTTTCGAAGCGCAAAATATTGCCGACCTCCGCGCCACGCCAGCCGTAGATGGACTGGTCATCGTCCCCAACGCAGCAGATATTCTTTGAGCCCTGCGCTAAAAGCCTGAGCCATAGGTATTGTGCGACGTTTGTGTCCTGATACTCATCCACAAGCAAGTACCTGAATCGTTTATGATAATCATCTAGTACCGACTGGTTGGCAGGATCTTTCAGAATGGTAATCATATGCAGTAGCAAATCACCAAAGTCGCAGGCATTAATGGCCTTCATGCGATCCTGATACAGCCTGTAGAGCACCAGCAATTTACCGCCCGCCACATCACCAACCTCATCAGCGCTCACCTGATCCGGCGTCAGGCCGCGGTCTTTCCAGCGATCAATAAAGGACATCATCGCCTTTGGCACCCATTTTTTGGTGTCAATATTGTTGACCTCCATGATCTGCTTCATCAGGCGGTTTTGATCATCGGGGTCAAGGATTGTGAAATTGGACGATAGTCCGACAAGATCAGCGTGTCTGCGAAGCATTCTGGCCGCGAGAGAGTGGAATGTGCCGAGCCACCAACCCTCTACTGGCGCGCCGCCCATCAGGCCGGATACACGTTCCTTCATTTCCTGCGCTGCCTTGTTGGTGAAGGTTACGGACAGAATTTGCGAGGGATAGGCCTTGCCCGTATTTAGCAAATGCGCCAAACGCGTCGTAAGCACACGCGTTTTCCCCGTACCCGCCCCCGCAAGCACGAGGACCGGCCCGTCCAGCGATTCAACGGCTTGTCGTTGCGATTGATTTAAACCATCAAGATAGGGCGGTGTTTGTTGTTCGTTGACCATCATATTGCTCTGCATGGCTTTAAAATGGGGGATTCATGCACCCAAGGCAAGTGTTTGCGGGCGATCCGCCCACATAAATGATATTTTTACAGTGTACTGGAACTAACCCGCTTCTTTTTTCTGGCCGGGCGCTGGGGCGGCGGCGATTTGGTTGCGCCCATTGTGTTTTGCCGTGTAGAGCGCGGCATCAGCGCGTTCAATAATATCTTCAATTTTTTCTTCTGGCATATATTGCGCGACACCGCCCGACATGGTGATGCGCCCAAGAACATCCCCGGAATTTCGGTTAATCACTTCCTTGCTGGCCACTGCTTTACGAAGCAAGTCACCCACATTTACACCGCCATTGAGGTTCGTTTCGGGCAGAATAATCGCGAATTCCTCTCCGCCAAAGCGTGAGACAATATCACGGCCCTTAACGCCATCGGTTAACGTGCGCGCCACAAGACGAAGCACCTGGTCACCGACTTGGTGGCCGTAATTGTCGTTGAAGCTTTTGAAA
>CAYGQP010000382.1:0-1655 GCA_964352115.1 uncultured Micavibrio sp.
GTACCTGGACTTGGAACCTTGCGCCAAGGGCCCATCAACAATTTTTCCAGATAAATCTGATGGGTTTTCACCGGTTCTTTTTACATATTCTTCGTGCGATAGAAGAATATCAACGGCGGAAGGGACGTCTGGGTTTTTTTTAATTTTTGATTTATTTGATATACCCATAACATTCGCCAAGTTTGTACTCGTCAGCGTTTGTAAAGGATGGGGTTTTATATGTCAATTAATTTTCTTTTGGTCCACTAATCGACCCAGACCTCTTCGCTGTCTGCGTCTTCGTCATTGTCAGTTTTTGGGACGGGTTTGACGATTTTTTGCGCGAGCTTTTTTGCATCGTTCATGATGTGCTGGAACAGAGGTCTTTCCGGGCGGTAGCGCACTTCATACGCGTCTTCCATGCCTGTGATGTAGGATCCGAGCTTTTGTAGGCGTTTCCGGCCCTCAATCACGAATTGTTCTTCCTTGCTGCGGCGTTTGATATTGCCGATCTGAATTTTGTGTTCATCCATGCCAACCCGAAATGCGAGCTGAATACCTTCCAGAAAGCTTGCGGCTGAGCCGAGGCAGTGCGGCATATTGATGTCAATTTCTGATTTGGGTTGGGCGGTGTAATTAAAGGTCGTTGTTTTGTTTGGACCACGCAGGATGACGCTGCATCTGGCCATTTCTTGCTCAAGCTGTACCACGAGTGCGACGTTACCGTCATATTCGATGCGCACGTCCTTTCCTGTAGCCTTGAACGCGGTTTCAGCGAGGGGGATCGTTTCCTCATACTTGGCTTTGCTTTCGTTATCAATTTTCTCGATAACGCCTAAAAACGGGTGCACTTCGCCGTCGTGATAGATCTGTTTGCCCTTATGATAAATGGCCACCCATACATCCGGGTTGAAGTCATGTTCGAATTCATTCACGACCGGTTTCCATGCGTTTTCCCAGTTGAAGGGTGTCGTGCGACTGCTCAGGGGGCCGGAGTTTTCATAGGTTGGTAGAATTCGCGTGGCCATGCGCACGCAGCAATGCATGTTTTGGCTGCGTACTATGAATTTTTCGATAATGTGCCCCCGGTGATTTTGTAATTCAACAACCATGCGGTTGCTGAGCGCAATAACAGGTCCGGACGTCTTATCCAAGTTCGCCTTAACGTCATGGATAATGAACTTTTCTCTCAAAAGCGAGCTGGTGAATTCTTTGATACGTGCCATTGCGGACAGGGTCTCTCGTTCTGAGTGGTTGGGTAAATAGACGCAATTAGATTAAGTCTATCACACTACAGTGCAAGGAAAAATAAGACGTTTATATGATCTTTTTTTGTTGAAAAATCTGCCCGGCTTTTTAACTTAGGCGGCCATTTGGGGCGCTATGCCCCTATTTTGTTTCCGCAAAGCATAAAGTTTTCGCTGATAATAGGCGAGCCATTTTTCCAGGCCTAGTCTATGTGGCAAATCTCTGAGGAAGAGCTCCATGAGTTTTTCTTTTGAAACACTGGAATTAAACGCGCCAGAAATGGATTTGCGCTGGCCGATTGTATAGCTCGCGGGTGCGCGGTCTCTTACAAATTCACTTGCGGCATCGGCCACATTTGAAACATCGACGTTGCTGATCCAGCTGCCCATGGTGTCGGACGCTGCGCTTGTAAAGGCAGTCCCAAGGAC
>CAYGQP010000383.1:0-1655 GCA_964352115.1 uncultured Micavibrio sp.
GTTTAAGCCATACGCATAGGCCTTGCCTATTTCCTTCAGAAGATATTGGTCGGCTTCGGAGAATTCCTTTTCCTTTTGAAAAAATAGCCCGGCGTGAATATGACCCTTGGTGTTCTTGAATGTCATGAGCGCGCGGTGTTCTAAAAACAAGCCACCCTCATCCGGGCCGGACATCAATATAAGGTCTGTTATAGTTGTGTGCTTGCCGTCTTCGTATTTTTTGATTTGTTCCTTGATTAGGTTTTTTAAATCAATACTAAATGGGCTGTCTTGTTCAATAATATTATTGCCAGATGCGGTTTCCAGCGTCACGGAATTGAGAGAATAGGTCCAATAGACGGCTTGATCGTACCCGACGAGCTTGTGAGTTTCATTGGTGAAGAAGAAGGATAATTCCTTTTCGCTTTGGGCTTGTCTGATTTGCCCGAGCAATTCTAAAAGAGTAAATAGTTTATCGCGCATTGTTTACCGGCCTTTCTGGGGCTCTTCTAGGTAACCAATAATTCCTGCGTTCTGAATGTTTTCCGCGTTGATTTTAGCGAGACCGCTCATGCCCGGTAATAGCCGCGTTTCATAAGGTTCAAGTTCAGCTTCGATCTGGATTGATTGGCTGGCGGGGTCGACTTCACCGTATATGCGAGAGATCTTTGCATTATGCACTTTGCCTGTTTCACTGATCTCAATTGTGATGGGCGCGCCAACATTGACCCAGCGCAACCAACGCGATGGTATAAGAAGTTTGGCATTGAGTTGCTCGGTTGAGGCAACTTCCAGGAGGACGCGATCTGTGCGTGTGTATTCGTGTGGGTTTGCAAGGCGGTTTGTAATGCGTGCGTCAAATTCGGCTTTAATCGAGCAGTCCTTTAGTTGTGCTTTCAAAACATCAAGCCGCGCCATGACTTGATTGTGCTCGGATAGAAGATCGACATGATCGATATTGGAGATGATTTCCAGCTTAAATAGTTTTTCTGCGCTTTTCTTTTTGACCTGTGACAGGGCTGTCCGCTCTTTCAGGCTATCGATTTCGGCCTTGAGGTCTTCGCAGGCATATTCCACAAGCAGATCACCTTTTTTCACGAGGTCTCCGTTATCTACGGGGATATGTAATATCCGTCCTGTACGAGAGCTGGAAACGACAACGCTCTCTGCTGGAATGAGAACAACCTCGGTTTCCAGGAGGTCTTTCTCGATTGGAAAACGAGCAAGGCCCTGTTCTTTATCTTCGTCTTCTTCTCCGGCTTCAGGATTAATGTCGGCCAAGGCAAGGAGGATCTCTTCTGGTAATGTCAGTGTGTCTTCCATTGTAACCGGTTCGAGGTTCATTTGATTGTTCGTGAGCTCAGCAGATGCCAATAGATCAGGCTGGCTTCTGTTTTCGTTCGTCATATCCGGCCAGTCAGGCGCCTTGATTTCAGGCATCTTAAATTGGGGCAGCTTAAGGCTGGGCATTTGGATTTCGGGGAAGTTTATCTCTGGCCACTGAATGTTTGGCCAGCGTGGCATGTGCCATTCCGGCAGGGTGGGGAGTGTAATTTTGGGAATGGTGATTTTAGGCACGTGAATTTCGGGTATGTGAATTGTCGGCCATTCAAAATCGGGCATTTGTATAACCGGAGCGCTTATTTTCGGCAGCTTTAACTCCGGTATTTCAGGAA
>CAYGQP010000384.1:0-1621 GCA_964352115.1 uncultured Micavibrio sp.
CTTTGATCCTGACAAGGGAGACCGGATTATCGAAATCGGTTGTGTGGAGCTTGAAAACCACCTTCCGACTGGTCGGCATCTTCAGCTCTATATTAATCCTGAGCGCGAAATCCCGGCCGAGGCTATAGCCGTTCATGGGATTACCAATGAATTTATTGCGGATAAACCAGTTTTTTCAGAGGTTTATACAGAGTTTTTAGAGTTTGTGAAGGATGCAAAGCTCGTCATTCACAACGCTGAATTTGATATGAAGTTCCTTAACGCTGAGCTTGCGAAGGTTGGGCATAAGGCGCTGGGCTGGTCAAATGTGATTGATACGCTGGGCATGGCGCGGCAGAAATTCCCCGGCTCGCCGGCCAATCTTGATGCGCTGTGTCGGCGGTTTGAAATTGATAATACAGAGCGCACATATCATGGCGCGCTTTTGGATTCCGAGTTATTGGCGGAGGTGTATTTAGAATTGTTGGGAGGCCGCCAGCATGGCATGAGCCTAGCAAATCAAAAGGAGAAATCCGCCACAGGAAAAACGCAGAAAATTGAGCGCGTATTTCGAGAACCACGAGATTATGCTGCAAATGATGATGAGCTTGCGGCACATGAGGCGCTCATGGAAAAGCTTAAAGAGCCGCTCTGGAAAAAGGGCGAAAAGTCTTAAGGGGCTTAATGCTCTATCCTTTGCCGTTCGCTTCTGCTTTTTCGCCGTCTTCGGTTTTGGCCTCAGCCTGAGCAATTTCATCACCGAAACGCTGCATATATAGCGCCTGGAAATCAACAGGGTTGAGAAGCAATGGCGGATAACCGCCATGAATGGTAAGGCTGCTGACGAATTGGCGCGCATAAGGGAAAATCAGGCGCGGCACTTCTATAAGCAATATGGGGTGATGGCCGCCCTGTGGAACAGATTCACCAATTGATACTACCGCGGCGTATTCCAGCTCAATCATAAACATTGTATCTTTGCCAGACCCGGCTGTGGCCTGGATATTCAAGATCACCTCATAAGTGTTTGGCATGCCAGTGTTTTCAAGTTTGCGCGCGTCCATGCCAATATTGACATCCATGGGCGGTGCGTTTTCCGTTGGTCTTAGGCTGTCTGGTGCGTTTGGGTTTTCAAAGGACAGGTCCTTCACGTATTGCGCCATAACTTGAATAGGCAGGTTTAGCTCTTCTGATCCCGGCGCTTGTGATTGATCACTCATTGGTTTCGCTTTCTTGGTTATGTTACGTATATCGCGTTATCTCGTGAAATGGGTTTAGCACAAGTCGTTATATGATCTCAAGGTTTGTGATCCTGGGGCTGGTCATCGTCAACCCTCTGATATTCAGCCTCAATTACATTTGGATCTTGTTTTAGGCTGCTGCCCATTTCGGCATGGAAATTTGTGTTTTTCCGGATATAAGTTTTAATTAGGGTGCGCACATAGGGAATAAGCAATAAAAACCCGATCGTATCCGTTACAAATCCGGGTGTAATTAATGTGGCCCCCGCAATAATCAGACAAATGCCGTCAAATAGCTCATTGAGCGGCATGTGACCGCTTCGCAAGGCGATTTGCATATCGCGAATGGTTTTATGACCCTGGCTTTTGCCCAGAACCCCGCCGAGCACAGCTGTAAAGAG
>CAYGQP010000385.1:0-1596 GCA_964352115.1 uncultured Micavibrio sp.
GCGCCATGAAGCCGCGCCTCGACCAATCGCTGCCGGTCGGCAATGAAGGCGCCGTAGGGAATGCCGGCTGTTTCTCCGCCCGCCACAACGTCAATATTGTTTTCGCCAATGTTTTCAAGGATCATCTCGGCACCAAAATCCATCAGCGAGCTGCGTTCCTCCGGGAATGAGATAAGGCGGCGGCAATCAATATAAACCGGGCTTTGGCGGCCGGACTTTAACGTGAAGGGCTCTGCGGCGTTAAACAGGATCGATTTCGTGTCGAGCAGAACTTTGGCCGCAGCGTTGGCAATGAATTTTTTACGGTCGTTTGATAAGGTCATGCATATTATGTGCGTTTTTTTACAACGCTTTGCAAGGGACAATATGGTTTTGCACGACTTTGTTGGTTTATTATCATCTTGCGACAATCATGCCTTCAGCGATCATATCTGGCTTATCCTCTGGAAGAAAACGAGGGGTCATGGGGCGGAGGTAATCTGGATTTACTGCGTGATTTTCTAATAAATGTGAACGACTAAGTCTAGGATTTGAACTAATTGGTGCTGCGCAAGCTGCTCTGAAGGCAATAGGAAAAGCTTTTAAGCCTGGAAGGGTCGTTGCATAAGGGTTTTGTGTGCCCGCAAGTGCCTGAGAATTCGACATAGGATTTTCATTGTTTTCCCGGACCCAATTTCCAATACTTCCTAAATTGTATGATGTGCCTGGCTGTCCCTTCAATCCAATGGTGGAAATATTTGATAAGCCATCATTCAATTGATTTTGTCCTATTTCAGATAAGGCGCATGCGTATGCTGCGAGGAGGTTACCTGTTTTTAAGGCTTCTAAAACTTGTGGGTTGCTCGTTGTATAATAACGTGAAATTGGACTTTGTATTGTGCCAAGTGAAAATGTAACTTCGTTGCCTATTATTACTGAGCTTTGTGTAAACTTATTTGATGTTCTATTTTGCTCCATTCAATCGTCTCCTCTTGCCACGAATCTTCCCGTATATTTTTGTTATGCATACTATTATGGGGTTTTTTATTCGTTTTTTTACAAGCTGTCAAATTTATTGACTAACCCAGAGAATGCGGGCCATCCAGCTAATATCGCTCTGTTCTATTTTGCGGGGATCATGCCTTGGGTTTAGTGAATGTAGCTCGACATGTTTTGTGGTTTGTTTGTTGAGGTGTTTGGCCAGAACTTCGCCGCTGCGGGTTTTGACAACAACCCGATCACCGCGCCGAATTTGTGCGGAAGGGGAAATCACGAGCGTGTCGCCCTTGCGATACAATGGCTCCATGGAGTCGCCGTTGACCTTGAGTGCGTATACATTGTCATGGTGTTTGCCCTTGCCGGGGAAATTGATGGTGTCCCAACCATCACCGGCTGGTGCGCCGTCCTCATCGAAAAATCCATCATTTCCGGCCTGCGCGAAGCCAATGACGGGGATTTGATTGACGTTCTGGATGTCCTGATCATCGTTGACCGCGATGAGGGAAATGAAATCCGACATGGTTGCGCCGGTGACGGATAAAATTTTCGATAGGCTTTCGGTGGAAGGCCAGCGCGGTTTACCGTCGGGGCTCATGCGCTTGCTTTTGTTAAATGATG
>CAYGQP010000386.1:0-1595 GCA_964352115.1 uncultured Micavibrio sp.
ATGCCATAGCGCTCAATGGGCTTGGTTATTTGGCCAAGATGATTATGGCGCGCGAACCGATGTTCGGGTACGAACCCTGGCATCCTTTGCATTTTGATTTGCCCCTATCGGCCCCGGTTGAAATGTTACTTCGCCTGCGCAACAAATCTGGCAAACCATTCCCCCCCTATCCGTTTATCATGGCGCTTTATAACCACGGCTTTACAACAAGAATCGATACGATACTGATATTATGCGCACTGGATCAATTTCGGAAGAGCCCGGTGTCTCAGATATCCTTGAACGTGTCTGCACGCTCCCTAAGGGATCCTGTTTTTGTTCGCGAGATCTTAAATATTCTTCATCATTTAGACGACAAAAAGAATGCGCATATCATTTTTGAAATTCATGAGAGCACACCGCACTTGGCCATGAGCCGCAAGACACTGAAAAAATTTAGACGTGCCGGGGTTAGTTTTGCGCTCGATGATGTTGGGTTGTCCATGCACGATGTTATGCGCCTGGCTGAATTTGAAGGGTTAACGGATTATATTAAACTTGATCGCAGCTCGGTCTGTGCCCATGAAAATAACCCTAAATCGCTTGATCATGTTATGGCCTTCGTCACGGCTATGCTTCCCAACGCGCTGGTCGTAGCGGAGGGCGTTAGAACGGCAGACCATGCCTTTGAACTGTATAAGCGCCATCCTGACATTCATTTTGTTCAGGGACTTCATTTGCCAGATGAAAAAACATTTTCGAAGGAATTCAAAAGACGTCTCTTGGGCGCGAAAAAGATACCATCACGAAACGACTACCCCATGGAATATTCACGCCCATCATCGCAACTCCGCGCTTGAACAGAACTGATTTGCGCATTACGTTGAACACATGGCAAAAAACAAAGCATCATTCATGTGTCAATCCTGCGGAGCAGTGCATGCCCGGTGGTCTGGGAAATGTGATGCCTGTGGTGAATGGAATTCCATCTCCGAAGAGGCGGCGGAAGCCTCTGCCCCTAAGGGGTTAAGCGGCAGTAAAAAGGGCCGCACAATTACCTTTGCCCCGCTTAACGGTACGGACAAAAAAACCTATCCGCGTCATATATCAGGTATGGCGGAATTTGATCGCACAACGGGCGGAGGATTGGTGCCGGGTTCGGCCACATTAATTGGCGGTGATCCGGGCATCGGGAAATCGACATTATTGCTTCAGATCGTATGTGCGCTCTCCAAGAAAGACGTACGGTGCGTGTATGTGTCAGGTGAGGAGGCCATCGATCAAGTGCGAATGCGTGCGCAACGATTGGAGCTTTCGGATGCGCCTGTTGAATTGGCATCGGCCACAAACGTGCGTGATATTCTAACATCCGTTGAGGCGCCGTCTGCTAAGCCTGTCGGGCTTTTAATTATCGATTCTATTCAAACGATGTACGTTGATACAATCGACAGCGCGCCGGGAACGGTCACACAAGTACGCACATCTGCGCAGGAAATGATCCGCGTTGCAAAATCAAAGGGCATTGCCGTGATCTTTGTCGGTCACGTGACCAAGGATGGCCAGATTGCGGGCCCGAGAGTCTTAGAGCATATGGTGGACACGGTGCTGTATTTCGA
>CAYGQP010000387.1:0-1556 GCA_964352115.1 uncultured Micavibrio sp.
ATCTTTTGGCCAATCAATTCGTAGTCTTGTTCGCCTGGCTTGCGATCAAGAATCTCGTAAGCTCCTGCGTAATTTTTTATGGCGAGGTTTAACTCATTCATGAGGTCAAGAGATTGTTTGGGCTTTAGGTTGTCTAGTGTATCTTTAAGGAGCATACTCGCGGGCTTTTTTTTGCCAGACATCATAAGCGCAACGTATTGCTCCATTTTTTCTTTTATGGATACGCTGGTTATTTCTGTTCTCTCTGTAGGCTGAGTTTGTTTAGGCACCCTGTTTCTTCCTAGTTTTTTAGCTTATGGGTTTTAACAGAAAGTTATTAATTATGTCAATAAATTCTGTTTTATTTAATAAAGACTCCTAAGCGGCGCGATGGTTGGTTAGGGCCTGTTTTAGTCAGGTTCCTCGAAAGTTCTCATAGGGCCACCGTTTACTGGTTTTGTGGCTTGAAGCAAAATTGCTCTGCCCGGGACAGCGCGAACTACATAGACGCCTGAAGGGTTGTTACGTCCGAGGGAATCGCTCTTTGCGCGCTGAACGATAGCGCGAATGTAATCTGCCTCTTTCTCTGTTTTCACAAGTCTGGCGGAATGGGGAACGCGCACAATGACGGCATCCAGAGGATCTTGCTCGGCCAGGAAAATCTGCATGAGGGTTTCACCATTATAGATACGGCGGCTTTTTGATGGATTTTTATGATCATAATAAATATGAAAGTGCCACGGCCCATCAAATTCGATTCCCACAGCTCGTTTTCCGTCCGCGGTTAAAATATTAATATCAATATGGTGCCCTGTTCCTTGAAGAATAAGGGGTTTGTCTGTTGTCTCAATGCCAATTTCATTGAGGTAGGGCGCTAATTTTCTCTCACCTCCAATTTTCCTGCTTTCCGCAGGCCTTAAAAATTCGGGCGTTTGTCCGACGAGGGCAAGATATGAATCATATACCTGTATCGCAAGCTCATCATCTGAAAACTCTATTCCCCTGAGCTTCTCTTCATAGAATCTCTGACCAAATTCCTTGTATTTTTCATCTCGCGTTCTTGCATACATCATGGCAAACCCATGCAGCGTTCTTGCTGATTCGTTTGGCCAATTGATATGCTTCAATGAGAGAGTTTTGATCGTCTCAAATAAATCATCCGGCCAGTCCATCACCATGTTTGCTGAGCCAAAAACAAATTGCGACAGTGAGCGAGATGCCATGCGCTGGTGCTTAAATCGTGGCTGGCGATCTTGCTCTGCTAAAATTTGGTTTTGAAGCACAATGCTTGCACGCGCCATAATTTTTGCTTGGAGCTCTTTTTCAGGCACAATATTTAGTTTGTTCAAAGAGTATATAAGATCACTAAGGTGCTGGCCCTCGAGATGATCAACGTAGGCTTCAATAAGCTCCATAAGGCGCGTTTTGTTCTGATCACGGATATCTGCACCTTCGCGGTCTTTATCCTTGATCCCGGCGAGGGCCTGTAGGCCCCCAAGAAAGCGCATATCAATATCTCTGGTATGAAGGCTTTGAAAGAACAACTCTTGCCAGCGGATAGCAAATCTCTCTGGAAT
>CAYGQP010000388.1:0-1532 GCA_964352115.1 uncultured Micavibrio sp.
ATAATTTCTGGCGCATGGGTGATACGGGCCCGTGCGGGCCGTGTACAGAGATTTTTTATGACCACGGCGATCATATTCCCGGCGGGCCGCCGGGTAGCCCGGACGAGGATGGTGACCGGTTCATTGAGATCTGGAATAACGTGTTCATGCAATATGAGCAGATTTCGCCGGATGAGCGCATAAATTTGCCGGCGCAAAGCGTCGATACAGGCATGGGATTAGAGCGCATGGCTGCGACGCTGATGGGGTCGAACAACAATTACGATATCGACATTATGCGTGCGTTGATTGAACACAGCGCCGATTTGACGGGCGTTGATCCTGATGGTGATCAGGCCGCTTCGCATAAGGTGATTGCGGACCACGTTCGGGCAGCGTCATTTTTGCTGGCCGATGGCGTGATGCCGTCGAATGAGGGGCGGGGCTATGTGTTACGACGGATTATGCGCCGCGGGATGCGTCATGCGCATTTGTTAGGGGCGCAAGACCCGCTGATGTTTAAGCTCTTTCCGACATTATTGGGCAAAATGGGCGAGGCGTATCCAGAATTGGCCCGCGCTGAGGCGCTCATAACGCAGACCTTAGAGACGGAGGAGAAGCGTTTTAAGGAGACGCTGGATCGTGGTTTGAAGATGCTGGAGGAAGAGACGGGCAAGCTCTCAAGCGGTGCCAAATTCCCCGGTGACGTGGCGTTCAAGCTCTATGACACGTTTGGTTTCCCTCTTGACCTGACGCAAGATGCACTGAAGGGGCAGGGCATTGAGGTTGATGTCACCGCGTTTGATGATGCCATGGCGGCGCAAAAGGCACTGGCGAGAGCGGCTTGGAGTGGTAGCGGCGATGCGGCGACCGATAAGGTCTGGTTCGACATTCTGGAGGAATGCGGCCCGACGGAATTTTTGGGATATGACAGTGAAAATGCTGAGGGCGTGGTGCTGGCGATTGTTAAAGATGGTCAGCGTGTTGATGCCCTGAAAGAGGGTGAAGAAGGCATTCTCATTACCAATCAGACCCCTTTCTATGCGGAAAGCGGAGGACAGGTTGGTGATTCAGGGATGGCTGAAAGTTCTAATGGCGCTTCGCTCTCGGTTACGGATACGAAAAAAGCGGTTAGTCAACTATTTTTGCATTATGTAAAATTAAATAAAGAGGAAATAGGCTTGGGGGAAGCGCTGCGATTGGTGGTTTCCCATGACCGCCGTAGCGCCATCCGCGCCAACCACTCTGCCACGCACTTGATGCATGAAGCCTTGCGCGAGGTGTTGGGCGATCACGTGACGCAGAAAGGCTCGCTGCAGGATGAAAACCGCACGCGGTTTGATATTTCGCATCCTGTGGGCGTAAAGCCGGAGGAACTGGAGAAAGTTGAGGCGTTGGTGAATGCTGAAATCGCGGCCAATACGCCTGTTGAAACCCGCTCTATGCCAATCGATGAGGCGCGGGAAACTGGTGCGATGGCATTGTTTGGTGAGAAATACGATGATGAAGTTCGCGTTGTCTTCATGGGCCAGAAAAAGGGCGAAAAGCAATTT
>CAYGQP010000389.1:0-564 GCA_964352115.1 uncultured Micavibrio sp.
ATCTTGCTGCAATTCTTCAACGGTCATGCCTAGCTTCTCTGCTAGTGCTTGAGGGGAAAGGTCCTGATTTGCGAAATCTTTCAGTTTTTCTAAATCATCGATCCCGAGAGCTTCCATGACATTTTGGGCTATGGGGTCGTATGGCTTTTCCACATCCAGCACGATGTCTATGTTATCAATAACTTGCTTGATGTCCTTAAAAGCCTGCTCATACAGCTTTCCTAAATCTTTGACATCAAGATCTTCGTCACTTTCAATTTTCTGTACTCTATTCATTGTTATTGCTCTTTACGCGATATTTTATATTTAACATATTACATAAAAAGGGTTAATTTTCAGTTATAGGAATAGCCTGTTGCTATTGCGTGAGGTTTTCGGTATTTCTCAGGGCAAAGAAAGGTTTTGTTATGTCTTATCAATACGTCTATGTCATGAATGGGTTGTCGAAAGCCTATGACAACAAAAAAATTCTTGAAAACGTCACGTTGTCGTTTTTTCCGGGTGCAAAAATCGGTGTGCTCGGGCCGAACGGCGCGGGTAAATCGACGTTATTGCGCATTATGG
>CAYGQP010000389.1:574-1517 GCA_964352115.1 uncultured Micavibrio sp.
GCCTGGTCCGCAGATGGTGCGCGTGTTGGGTACCTGCAGCAGGAACCTAAACTGGATGAAAGCAAGACCGTGGCTGAAAACGTTATGGAAGGCCTGGCTGACATGAAAGCCAAGGTTGACCGCTACAACGCCGTGGCCGCTGAAATGGCTGAGCCGGATGCCGATTTTGAGGCCTTAACAGAAGAAATGGGCACATTGCAGGAGGAAATTGACGCCGCTGATGGTTGGGAAATGGATCGTACCATCAATATGGCGATGGATGCCTTGCGCTGCCCACCGGGCGATTCACCGGTTACGAATTTATCAGGAGGCGAACGCCGCCGCGTCGCGCTCTGTAAACTTTTGCTTGAGCGGCCAGACCTTCTATTACTTGACGAACCTACCAACCACCTGGATGCGGAAAGCGTTGCATGGCTTCAGCGGTTCCTGGCCGATTATGCCGGTACGGTTGTCATGATCACGCACGATCGATACTTTCTGGATAACGTCACCGGCTGGATTTTAGAGATCGACCGTGGGACCGCGATCCCGTATGAGGGCAATTACAGTGCCTATCTTGAATCCAAGCGCAAACGTCTTGAACAAGAATCCCGCGAGGAAGATACACGCCAAAAAACACTCTCACGCGAACTGGAATGGATGGGCAAATCACCCTCAGCGCGTCGCACGAAGTCTAAAGCGCGGATTAACGCCTATCATGACTTGCTGGCAGAAAGTCAAAAAATGGACAAGCGCGGTGCGCAAATTGTTATCCCATCTCCGCCGCGTCTCGGTGATCTTGTGATTGAGGCCAAAAATATCTCCAAGGGGTTTGAGGATCACTTGCTGATTGAAAACTTATCGTTCAAAATCCCGGCAGGGGCGATTGTTGGCGTGATTGGGCCAAACGGCGCGGGGAAAACCACGTTGTTTAAAATGATTACCGGCGCCGTTTGGCCCAATC
>CAYGQP010000390.1:0-1517 GCA_964352115.1 uncultured Micavibrio sp.
TAAGTCCCGCGCATCCTTGATCATAAATTCTGTTAGCGCAAAGGCAACACCCCGCCCGCCAATCGCAGGCGGCACGCCCGTATGGTTCTCACGCATAACGCCGCCTTCGGGTTTCGAATAGATGATGACAGCTTCGTACCCGTCAACAATGGTGACGTAACGACCAGTGGTTTCGCCATCGTCTTTTGTGATTGTGATGGGTGTTTTCATGGCAACTCTCCGTCAGCATCCTGTCGGCCCAATATCCTAATGATTTCAACACCATCCTGGCTCTCACAGTAATACACCGAATGAACGCCGCAAACACTGCGTCGATAGCCTTCCCTCAACTCCGTTACTGGATAGAGAACCGGATTTTCCGCCAAAATCTCAAATCGTTCTTTTAAAGCGTTTTGATAGCGAATAGCAATTTTTAGCCCGAAATTATCAAGGCCATATTCAAATATCTGTTCAAAATCTTGGTCAGCAGCGACGGTAAGCTTATACGTCGCCATCAAGTCCTCGCCGTTTTAGCACGGCTGCCATAATATCATCGGGCGTACGCGGGCTGATTCCACTGTTTTCACCGTCGATCAACGCCTTAACAAGACGTGCCCGCTCACCATCTTTCCGGCGTGCCTGCCGGATTAAGTCATTGACCAGCTCGCTTTTACTCGAATACTCTTCGCTATCGAGCTGGGCTTTGAGCCAATCATCATTAGGCGTGTTTATGGTGATACTTTGACGCGGCATTGAGATGACTCCAATTTGGTGCAAAATTACACCAAATAGTCACCTAAGACAAGCTATGAAAAATCAGAGCGTTGTCACGTCCGGGTATGTGTGATGAATGAATTTGGATAGCTTATGCTTTTTAGGAATACCAAGGGAATAATCTGCGGCAAGAAATACAGCCTGCCACGTTTCAGCAAACCTTGGCCCATTCATTTCGTCATCATTAAGGAAGCTCGCAAATATTAAGTGAGCATTCACCCCGTGTTTTCGGAGAAAATATAAGTGCGCGAGACGGTTAGTGTATTGATAAAAAGTCTGTTCCCACGCAGCATTAGGGCGTGCATCTAAATATTCTTGTGTGGCATGCAATGCATCCGTGATTTTAAGGAGCGATTTTTCCGAAGCACCAGAACCCGGCGTCAAGAACTCCGAGATATGGGCCTTCGCCTCGACAAGAACCACGCCGCCATCAAATGTACCTAAAGCATCCCATTGCGGCCCACGGCTTGGCCAAAACATTTTGAGCTTGTCGCTAAGTGATGACAGCCCAATGAGATCCAAAAACCCCCCGTCTCGGTACTCCGCAAAATCATCCTCTCTTAACGGCGATGTCCAGTTGATGGGCGGAAGTGAAACCGGTTGAATAGAATTAGGATCTATTTCAAGGGCTTTTTGAATCCATTTTAGGCTTCCTTTTGAGCCCTCTGGCTGTGGAATACGCACCTACTGATCCAAGAAGCTCCGGAGTTTCCGGCTCCGGCTTGGATGCTTTAGCTTCCGCAGCGCTTTCGCTTCAATCTGGC